>JAURWR010000003.1 GCA_030654805.1 Burkholderiaceae bacterium | reverse complement strand
ACGAAGATGCCCGAGCTGGTGGCCTTCATGCACAGCATGATCGGCCTGGCGGCGGTGTTCATCGCGGTGGCCGCGGTGGCCGAGCCGCAAGCCTTCGGCATCGTCGCCAAGTCGGCCGAAGGACTGATCCCACCGATTCCGGCTGGCAACCGGCTCGAGCTGTTCCTCGGTGCGGCGATCGGCGCGATCACCTTCAGCGGCTCGGTGATCGCGTTCGGCAAGCTCAGCGGCAAGTACAAGTTCCGGCTGTTCCAGGGCGCGCCGGTGCAGTTCGCCGGGCAGCACAAGCTGAACCTGGTCCTCGGGCTGACCACCGTCGGCCTCGGCCTGGTGTTCATGTTCACCGGCAGCTGGACGGCATTTTTCACGATGCTGGCGCTGGCCTTCGTGATGGGCGTGCTGATCATCATCCCGATCGGCGGTGCCGACATGCCGGTGGTCGTGTCGATGCTCAACAGCTACTCGGGCTGGGCGGCCGCCGGCATCGGCTTCAGCCTGAACAACGCGATGCTGATCATCGCCGGCAGCCTGGTCGGCAGCTCGGGCGCGATCCTCAGCTACATCATGTGCAAGGCCATGAACCGCTCGTTCTTCAACGTGATCGGCGGCGGGTTTGGTGGCGAGGCGACGGCGGCTGGCGGCGCCAAAGCTGAAGCGCGTCCTGGCAAGAGCGGCAGCGCCGACGACGCGGCCTTCGTGCTCGGCAACGCCGAGACGGTGGTGATCGTGCCGGGCTACGGCCTGGCGGTGGCGCGCGCGCAGCACGCCGTGAAGGAGCTCGCGGCCAAGCTGACGGAGAAAGGCATCACGGTGAAGTACGCGATCCACCCGGTCGCGGGCCGCATGCCGGGCCACATGGACGTGCTGCTGGCCGAAGCCGAGGTGCCGTCCGACCAGGTGTTCGAGATGGAGGACATCAACGGCGAGTTCGGCCAGGCCGACGTCGCGATCATCCTCGGCGCCAACGACGTGGTGAACCCGGCCGCGCACATCAAGGGCAGCGCGATCTACGGCATGCCGATCCTCGAGGCCTACAAGGCCAAGACCATCATCGTCAACAAGCGCTCGATGGCGGCGGGCTATGCCGGCCTCGACAACGAGCTGTTCTACATGGACAAGACGATGATGGTGTTCGGCGACGCGAAGAAGGTGGTCGAGGACATGGTGAAGGCGATCGAGTGACCGTTCGGCCTGCACGGCCCGGCTCCCGGGTCGCGCAGGTGGTTTGCCGTTGTCGCAACGAACGCGGTATGAACATTGCTCAACCCGGAGATGCGTCCTTTGCCTGACCGTCCCCCGGAGCCTGCACCTGCTGCGTGTGCCGCACGCATCGACCCACGATCGGGATCGTCTACCCTGCCAGCGAGGGGCCCGCGATGCTGAGCGGGCACAAGGAATCCTCCACCCGCACCGCCGTCATCGCCGGTGCGGTCGACACGTTGATCACGCTGGCCGCGCTGCTGGCGGCTCAATCGTCGGTGCTGCTGGCCGATTTCCTGAAGACCAGCCTCGAGTTTGTCGCGGTGCTGCTGGCCTGGATGGCGATGCGGCGGCTCGCACGGGGCGGCGGCAACACCTACGAGTACGGCATCGGCAAACTCGAAAACCTGTCGAGCCTGTTCGTCGCCGCGCTGATGACGCTGGTGTTCCTCGTCATCTCCGTCAATGCGGTGCGCGGCCTGATCTCGCCATCGCATGTCGGCGGCATCGGCGTGGTCATCAGCCTGGTGGCTCAGGTGGTCTATGGCGTGATCAATGGCTGGCTCTGGCGACGCAGCCGTCAGGCTGCACGCACCGAGGAGTCGCCGCTGATGGCGTCGCAGGCCAAGCTGTTCTTCACCAAGCTGTTCGGCAACATCTTCATCTTCCTGTCCCTGTCGCTGAGCCTCGCGCTCGCCGATCAGCCGTGGTCGGTCTACATCGACCCGATCGCCTCGCTGGTGATCGCGGGCAGCATCCTGATGTCGGCTATTGGCGTGTTCTCGAGCTCGGTGTACGACCTGCTCGACGGCACGCTCGAGGAGAAGGACAAGCTCGACATCATGCGTGAGCTGGTGCTGCACTTTCATCGTTACGACATGCTCTACGCCGTGCGGTCGCGGCGCGCCGGCAACCGGGTGTTCATCGACATCCACGTCGGGTTCGAGGCCGATCGGCGCATCGGCGATGTCGAGCAGGACATTGCCGCGATCCGCGCCGGCGTGACGCGACATTTCAAGAACGCCTGCGTCACCGTCGTGATTGGGCCGGAAGACAAGATGCGGTCGGACGCCAGCCTGCCGCTGGGTGCATGAGCCGGCCTCGGGGCTGATCCGGGCCGCCACGGCGCCCGTTCAGCCCTGTCGAATCCCCTGATGGATCGGCGAGGACGATCGCTCAGAATCGTTCGTCTTCCCCGGAGTCGGAGCATCATGGAAAAACCTTGGCTGAAGCATTACCCGCCGGGGGTGCCTGCATTGATCGACGTCGAGGCCTATGCGTCGTTGATCGCGATGCTCGAAGACAGCTTCAGCAAGTACCGTGACCGGCCCGCTTACCGGTTCATGGGCAAGACGCTCACGTTCGGCGAGGTCGACCAGGCATCGAGGTCATTCGCGGCCTACCTGCAGGCGCAGGGCTTCGTGAAGGGCGACCGCATCGCGCTGATGATGCCCAACGTTCCGCAATACCCGGTTGCAGTCGCCGGGGTCCTGCGCGCTGGTTGCGTGGTGGTGAACGTCAACCCGCTGTACACGCCACGCGAGCTGGAACACCAACTGAAGGACTCGGGGGCGACCGGTGTGGTGGTCATCGAGAACTTCGCGACCACGCTGCAGAAGGTGCTGCCCTCGGTGCCGATCAGGCGCGTCATCGTCACGGCACTCGGCGATCTGCTGGGAATCCCGAAATCCTGGATCGTCAATCACGTGGTCCGCCACGTGAAGAAACTGGTGCCACCCTTCGAGTTGCCCGGTGCGGTGACCTTCAATTCGGCCCTGTCCGCAGGAAAGAACCGCCCGTTGCGGGCAGTCGCCGTCGGCCCCGACGACATCGCCGTGCTGCAGTACACCGGCGGAACGACCGGCATCAGCAAGGGCGCGGTGCTGTTGCATCGCAACCTGGTCGCCAACGTCCTGCAGTCCGAGGCCTGGCACGGCCCGGCGCTCAGGAAGATTCCTCCGGGCGAGCAGCTCATGACCGTCTGCGCCTTGCCGATCTATCACATCTTCGGGTTCAACACGAACATGATGCTGGGTCTGCGCATGGGCGGATGCAGCCTGCTGATCGTCAATCCGCGAGACCTGCCTGCCATGTTCAAGGATCTGGCCCGCGAGCGCTTTCACAGCTTTCCCGCCGTCAGCACGCTGTTCAAGGCGATGGCCAGCCACCCCGACTTCGGCCAGGTCGACTGGAGTCACCTGATCATCTCGATCGGTGGTGGCATGGCTGTGCAAAGCGCAACGGCGCAGCTGTGGTTGGAAAAAACCGGTTGCCCGATCGTCGAGGGCTATGGCTTGTCGGAAACATCGCCCACGGCCAGCTGCAATCCCATCGACAACACCAGCTTCAACGGCACCATCGGTGTGCCCCTACCCAACACCGAAATGAAGCTGCTCGACGAGGCCGGCGACGAGGTGCCTGCGGGCAATCCGGGAGAGATCGCCATCCGCGGTCCCCAGGTGATGGCCGGTTACTGGCAGCGCCCCGATGAAACCGCGAAGGCGATGACGCCGGATGGTTTTTTCAAGTCGGGTGACATCGGCACGGTCGACGAACGTGGTTACTTCAAGATCATCGACCGCAAGAAGGACATGATCCTGGTCAATGGTTTCAACGTGTACCCAAACGAAGTCGAGGACGTCGTCTCGCAACTGTCAGGCATCGCCGAATGCGCGGCCGTCGGTGTGGCCGACGACAAGGCCGGTGAGGTCGTCAAGCTGGTGATCGTGCGCAGCGATCCGCAACTCACCGAAGGCGCGGTGCGCAGCCATTGCGAGGCCACTCTTGCCGGCTACAAGCGGCCACGGGTCATCGAGTTCCGCGACGAGTTGCCCAAGACCAACGTCGGCAAGATCCTGCGCCGAGAATTGCGTGATCGCCGTTGATGCCCGGCTGCCCACCTCAAGTCTTTGCTGATGCCCCCTCGATTCTTCGTACCACCGCCGCTTCGCGCAGGTGACGTCCGCACGCTTCCGCCTGGCCCGGCGCGCCACGTACAAGTGTTGCGCCTGCAGCCCGGCGACGACATCACGTTGTTCGACGGCGGCGGTGGCGAGTGGCACGCTTGCATCGATCGCATCGGGCGCAGCGAGGTGTCCGTGCACCTGATCGAGCATGTGGACACAACCTGCGAACTGCCTTTCGACGTCACGCTCGCGATGGGCATGCCGGCCAACGACCGGATGGACAACGTCGTCGAAAAGGCCACCGAGCTCGGCGTCGCGGGCATCCAGCCACTGGTCTGCGAGCGCTCGGTGCTGCGCCTGGTGGGCGACCGCGCCGACAAGAAGGTGGCGCACTGGCAGGCGGTGGCAGCCTCGGCGAGCGAACAGTGCGGGCGCACGCAGGTGCCGACGGTGCATCCGGTGCGCACGATTGCGCAGTGGCTCGCCAGCCTGTCACCGGACCCAACCCAGATTCGGCAGCTGCTGAGCCTGCGTGAAGACCGCCGTTGGAACCCGATCGCGACAGCGGGACAGCACCTGCTGTACCTCAGCGGCCCGGAGGGCGGCCTGTCTGAGGCCGAAGAGCAATCGGCGATGCAGGCGGGATTCCAACCGGCATCGCTCGGGCCACGGGTGCTGCGCGCGGACACCGCACCGCTTGCCGTTCTCGCCGCGCTGGCCTTGCAGCCGAACACGCTCTGAGCGATGCGCTTGTCTTGTCACGGGACGACGGCCAGAATCGCCAGCCAACACTCATGGAGATTGCGATGGGCTTGCTCGATTCGGTCATCGGTGCGCTGGCAGGCGGCACCTCGGGGAATGCGGCTGGAACCGGCGGCGGCCAGGCTGCACTGATCAACATCGTGCTGGGCATGCTCACCAACCGGAATGGCGCTGCGGCCGGTGGTGGCCTGGGTGGCCTCGGAGACCTGATGGCAAAGTTTCAGCAGGCGGGTCTCGGCGAGGCCGCATCGTCTTGGGTCAGCACCGGCCAGAACGTCCCGGTGTCGCCCGATCAGGTCGAAGGTGCGCTCGGCACCGACTTGATTGCCCAGATCGCCCGGCAGATCGGCTTGCCCCAGGGTGAAACGGCCGGGCACCTGTCCGAGCTGTTGCCTCAAGTGGTGGATCGGATGACGCCCGGTGGGCAACTGCCCGAAGGCGGCGTCAATGCAGACGAGCTTGCCGGGTTTGAAGGGCTGGGCGACCTGCTGAGGCGCTTCTCCTGACCCGCAGTTTGCGCACCGGCCCGGTCTACCGGGTTGCACCCTCCCCGCGCATGGTTCCGGCCACCAGATCGAAGCGGAACAGGCGGCATTCGATCGGGCCGTTCCACATCGGGGTGCGACGCGATTCCTTCAGACGCATTGCGCCGGGGAGCTTCATGTCCGGGCTCAGCACGTGGGCGGTCCAACCGGCGGGATGCTGGGTGTAGGCACGCTTCCAGTGCGCACTCAAGCGCGCGAAGAAGTCGTCGGGTAGTTCCTTGTTGCCCAGCCCCTCGACCTGCATCGCAGGGCGCGCCGCCTTGCCGGCGACTTCGATGCGTTCGCCGTAGGGCGGGTTCAGCATCAGCGTGCCAGGCAGGTCGTCGGGCAACGCCGGTGCCGGACGCTCCAGCGCATCGCCGCCGTTGAAGGTGATCGCCGCCTCGACGCCGGCGCGCTGTGCATTGCGGCGGGCGAAATCGACCATGCGGAAAGACACGTCGCTGGCGTGGATCGGCACCGCCGACGCATGGATGCGCGACTGCGCATGGCTGCGCAGCCGCTGCAGTTCGGCGCGCATCTCGGGCGTCGCGAACGGCAGCAGTCGCTCGAAAGCGAAGCGGCGCTTCAGCCCCGGCGCGATCCCGCAGGCGATCTGCGCGGCTTCGATCGCGATCGTCCCCGAACCGCAGCACGGGTCGTGCAAGGCACCGCCGGCATCGGGCCGGCCCTGCCAGCCGGCGGCGGCGAGCATCGCGGCGGCCAGCGTTTCCTTCAGCGGCGCATCGCCCTTGTCCTCACGCCAGCCGCGCTTGAAAAGCGGTTCGCCCGAGCTGTCGACATAAAGCGCCGCGCGCTCCTCGCCCAGGTGCAGCACCAGCGCCAGATCGGGCTGGCGGATGTCGACGCTGGGCCGCTCGCCGGTGGCGTCGCGCAGCCGGTCGCACACCGCATCCTTGACGCGCAACGCCGCAAAATTGAGGCTGCGCAGCGGGCTGCGGTGCGCGGTGGTATCGACACGCAGCGTGTGTTGCGGCGTGATCCACTGCGTCCAGTCCACGCTGGCGGCCAGGTCGTACAGCGCTTGCTCGTCGCGGTAGGGGCCCTCGGCCACCTCGACCAGCACCCGCTGCGCGAGGCGCGATTCGAGGTTGAGCACCATGACATCGCTCGGCCCGCCGTCGAGTGCCACGCCGCCGCGCTGCGCGTGCACGGCGGTCGTTGGCAGCAACCGCTGCACCTCGGCGGCCAGCAGCGCCTCGACGCCGGCAGCACAGGGCAGGAAAAATGGAGCGGTCATGCAGGTCCTGCGAGTAAGGGCGTAGTGGAGGCAGCGATCACGAGCGGCGTGGGCGAAGAGATCGCCCACGCGCGCTCACATGGTCTTGCGCAGATTGGCCGGAGCGATCCGAAGCGCTTCGCGGTACTTGGCCACTGTGCGACGCGCGACCTGGATGCCCTGCTCTTCGAGCATCTTGCTGAGCTGACTGTCGGACAAGGGCTTCAGCAGGTTCTCGGCCGCAACCAGCTGCTTGATCAGTGCGCGCACCGCCGTGCTGGACGCGTTGCCACCGGCATCGGTGTTCAGCGACGAGCCGAAGAAGTACTTCAGCTCAAAGGTGCCGAACACCGTGGCCATGTACTTGGCGGTGGTCACGCGCGAGATGGTCGATTCGTGCAGACCCAGCTCATCGGCGATCTCGCGCAGCACCAGCGGCTTCATCGCGATCTCGCCATGGGTGAAGAAGTTCTTCTGCCGCTCGACGATGGCCTGCGAGACGCGCTGGATGGTGTCGAATCGCTGCTGGATGTTCTTCATGAACCAGCGCGCCTCTTGCAGCCGCGAGCTGAGTCCGGCATGGCTGCCGTTGGCATTGGCTGCACCGCGGCCCTGACGGATCGCCTGCGCATAAAGATCGTTGATGCGCAACTTGGGCATCACGTCCGGGTTCAGCACGACCTTCCAGTTGCGGCCCGACTTCTGCACGATCACGTCGGGAATGATGATGTTGGCCTCGGCACGTGCAAACGGCCGGCCAGGCTTGGGCTCCAGCGCCGTGATCAATGCCTGCGCCTGCTTGACCAGATCCTCGTCGGCGCCGGTCACGGACATCAACTTTTTCAGGTCACGTCGTGCCAGCAGTTCGAGATGCTGCTTGCAGATCATGATCGCGATCATCTGCGCCTCGCTGCGCGGCAGCAGTCGCAGCTGCAGGGTCAGGCATTCGGGCAGATCGCGTGCGCCAACGCCGATCGGATCCAGGTTCTGCAGCCACTTCAGCGCGCAACTCAGGCGATCCATCACCTCCTCAAGACGGTCTTCGTCATCGCCGGCCAGGGACGCGGCGATGTCTTCCAGGCTGTCAGCCAGGTAGCCGTCACCGTCCAGCGATTCGATCAGCACCTCGATCGCCGCAGCGTCTTCGGGCGACAGACGCATGCCGAGCAACTGGGTGCGCAAGTGGTCTTGCAGGCTGGCGGGCGTGGGGTTGCGGTCCTGAGGGTCAAATTCCTCGCCGTCGTTGTTGGTGGTGCCGGCCTTGCCGGGTGTCTCGCGGATGCCGTCGAAGTCTTCGCGCTCGGTGCCGTTTTCCCAGTCGTCGCGCTCGGTGGTGCCGAAATCCGCAGCGTCAACGCCCGGGGCGTCGTCGCCACCTTCACCGCTCGACTCGGAAGGAGTATCGGCACGCTCGGTCTCGCGCTCGGCCACGCGCTCGGTTGGCGTCGACCGGTCGACCATCGGCTCGAATGCGGGCGCGCCTTCGTCCTCGGTCTCGAGAAACGGGTTCTGATCGAGCATCTGCTCGACCTCCTGGTGCAGCTCCAGCGTCGACAGCTGCAACAACCGAATCGACTGCTGCAACTGCGGCGTCAGCGCCAGATGCTGCGACAGCCGTACCTGTAATGACGGCTTCATGAGCAGCCGCCCATCGGATCAAGCCACGCCCGCAGCCCGGGTCTCCCGGGCTGCCAGGCGGCGCCCCCTGGGGGCAGGAGCGAAGCGACTGGGGGGCTCATCAGTCACATCCGGAAGTTTTCGCCGAGGTAGACCTTGCGCACGTCGGGGTTGTCGACGATTTCGGACGAGGTGCCTTCGGCCAGCACCCGCCCTTCGCTGATGATGTAGGCGCGATCGCAGATGCCCAGCGTTTCGCGCACGTTGTGGTCGGTGATCAGCACACCGATGCCACGGGTCTTGAGGAAACCGATGATCCGCTGGATCTCGATCACTGCGATCGGGTCGACGCCGGCAAACGGTTCGTCCAGCAGGATGAAGCGCGGTTGCGTGGCCAGGGCGCGCGCGATCTCGACGCGTCGGCGTTCACCTCCCGACAGCGCGAGCGCAGGCGAATCGCGCAGCTTCTCGATGCCGAGGTCTCGCAGCAGCCCTTCGAGCAACTCGTCGATCACTGCCGGCCGCAGCGTCTTGCCATTGGCGTCGAGCTGGAGTTCGAGCACCGCGCGGATGTTGTCCTCGACGTTCAACTTGCGAAAGATTGACGCTTCCTGCGGCAGGTAGGACAAGCCGAGACGTGAGCGCCGGTGGATCGGCAGCCGCTCGACGCGCTGGCCTTCAATGGTGATCTCTCCGGCATCGGCGGGCACCAGACCCACGATCATGTAGAAACTGGTCGTCTTGCCGGCGCCATTGGGTCCGAGCAGACCCACGACTTCGCCAGCGTCCACCGACAGATGCACGTCCTTGACAACCTTGCGCGCACCGTAACTTTTTTGCAGCCCGCTCGCACTCAAGCGGTGAACCGCAGACCGGGTCTCCGTCGCCGCAGTGTTCAACGCTTGTCGCCCAGCGACGTGCTGGGCTTGAGAGTGACGCCCGCTGGCTGTGACGCCGCATCGGCAGCAGCCGGGGCTTCACGCGGGGTGAGCACGGCGCGAACCCGACCACTCGGGTTGGTCGGCGTGGCAGCAGCAGCGCCACCGACCACGCTGAAGACCTCGGCCGTGTTGTCGTAGACGATCACGCTGCCGTTGGTTTCATCGGCCAGAGTCGAACCGCGAAAGCGCCGAATCACCGCTCGATTGACAAAGCGGATCGTGTCGGCCTTGCCGTCGTATTCGATGCGTTCGCCTTCGCCTTCGATGTACTCGTCGAGACCTTCCCGCTTTTGCCGGAACACGGCTCGCTTGTCCGCATCGGCTGTGGCAACGCCGAACTGCGCACCATCAGGCGTCTGACGCACCTCGATCTTGGCGGCGCGCATCGACATGGTCCCTTTGGTGACCACGACATTGCCGGTGAACGTGCCCATCTGCTTGGCATCGTCGTAGCGGCCGTTGTCTGCCTCGATGTTGAGTGGCTTGGACTTGTCCGCCTTCTCGGCATGTGCGAGCGGCAGGCCGAACGCGGAGACCGCGAACGCGACAAGCAGTCGGGCGCAGGTCAGCCGGGGAGAGGAGCAGGCAGATGTGTGATGGCTCATGGGGCACGATTCTTGCAGGAAATTCTATCCCACAAGATCGTGTCGCGTCGACAGGCGACCACTTATTTCGTGCGCTTTCACCAACATGAAGGTGAAATTGCCGCCTGAACGCAGCGGTTCAGGCGTTCTTGCGGACCCGCTGCATCAAGTAGTCTGCCACGGCCAACGAGCGCTCCCCGGATCCGGCCATCGAACCCGACGTGTAGAAGCGCCCATGAATGCCCAACGCCGGAACGCCATCGATGCGATAAGCCTCGGCCAACTGCTTCGCCTGACGCGCCTTGGTCTGTACCGAGAAGGAGTTGTACACCTCGGAAAACTTTGCACCGTCGACGCCGTTCTTCGTCATGAACTCGACGAGTTCTGGCAGCTTGTCGAGGCGGGCGCGGTCCAGGTGAACCGCGTTGAACACTTTGCGGTGCAGGGTGTCGACCAGACCCATCGTCTCGATCGCGAAAAAGAGCCGCTGGTGCGTGGTGAACGGCTCCTCCCGGAATGCCACCGGCATGCGGCGGAACGTCACATCGGCCGGCAGCTTCTTTTGCCATGCGTCAAGCGCCGGCTCGAAAGCGCTGCAGTGCGGACAGCCATACCAGAAAAACTCCACCACTTCGATCTTGCCGCCCGCCGGCACCGCGTGCGGCTGGCTCAGCTTCACATAGTGCTGTCCTTCGACGAAATCACCCTGCGCCCGCACATTGAAGGCCGAGGACCCGGCCGTGGCACCAACCGCAGCGGCCAGCATTTGCGTTGAAAACTCGCGTCGCTTCATGATTCTCGATTCCTTCGTCGTAACCCATCGATACCGTCGGTGTGCAGCCCGGACTGAGTGGCGGCCGCAGCTGAAAGTTCAGCGCCTGCTGCGGCCGCCTCAGACCTCGCCGCGAACGCCGGGGCTCATTTGGGGGCTCGCACCAGCACGGCTTCCAACCCCGCTGCAACCAACTTTTCCTTGGTGCTGTCCGCCTCGACTTTCTCGTCGAAGGGGCCCAGCCGCACTCGATGCACCGTGCGGCCGGACTGTTCTCGCTCGGTCACGCGGGCCGCGTAACCCAACAGCGCCAATTTTCCCCGCTGAGACTCTGCATCCTCTGCACTGGCATACGCGCCCGTCTGCACAAAATAACTGAACGCTTCTTCGGTCGATCCGGTGGACACGGGCGTCGACGGCTTGCTCGAAGACGCCGCACCGGACACCGGCCGATCGGCCAGGATGCTGGCCGGATCGCGCGTGGTGGCTGTGGCGTTGCTGGCCGGCGCCGAGGCGGCAGCCACGGCCGAAGCCGGCTTGGCCGGGTTCTTGCCAGCCAGCGGCGCATTCGGGTCCCAGTTCTTGTTCTTCTCGCGCTCGGCCGCATCCTGCTGTTCGGTGCGCTGGGGCACCTTGTCGAGGAACGGTACAGGCACCTTTGTCACATAGAGCGCGACACCCAGCGACAGCGCCAGACCGATCAGCAGACCGATGATCACGCCGATGAAGAACCCACCGCGTTGACGGGACAAGGAAGGGTTGGCGCGCGCACGGGTTCGCATGGCAGGGCTCACATTTTCTCGGGTGCGCTGACACCCAGCACGGTCAGGGCATTGCGTATCACCTGGCGGGTGGCACTGAGCAGCGCCAGGCGCGCCTGGGTCAGCGTGGCATCGTCGTCGACGAGGAAACGCTCGGCGCCGTAGTAGCTGTGGAACGCGCTGGCGACTTCGCGCAGGTAGAAGGTCACATCGTGCGGCGCCAGGCTGTCGGCAGCGCTCGACAGCATCGCCGGATAGTCGGCCAGCTTGAGCATCAGCGCGGCCTCGGTCGGCGCCGTCAGCAACGCCAGGTTGGCACTGCCGATGGCAGCACGATCGCCGCCCTTGTCGACGTACTGCTGGATCACCGAGCAGATGCGCGCGTGCGCGTACTGGACATAGAACACAGGGTTCTCATCGTTCTGCTTGAGCGCCAGATCGACATCGAAAGTGAATTCGGTGTCGGCCTTGCGACTGATCAGAAAAAAGCGCACCGCATCGCGGCTGGTCCAGTCGATCAGATCGCGCAGGGTCACGTAGGAGCCGGCGCGCTTGGAGATCTTGACCTCCTCGCCGCCCTTCATCACCGTGACCATCTTGTGCAGCACATAGTCGGGGTACCCGGGGGCGATGCCGACGCCAGCCGCCTGCAGCCCGGCGCGCACCCGCGCGATGGTGCCGTGGTGGTCACCGCCCTGGATGTTGATCGCCTTGGTGTAGCCACGCTGGAACTTGCTGATGTGGTAAGCCACATCAGGCACGAAGTAGGTGTACTGGGCCTCACCCGATGCGGAAGCGCCGGGCGCCGGCGACTTGCGCATCACGCGGTCCTTGTCGTCGCCGTAGTCGGTGCTGCGCAGCCAGAGCGCTCCGTCCTGCTCGTAGGTCTTGCCGGCGGCGACCAGCCGCGCGACGGTGGCCTCGACCTGCCCGTTCGCGTACAGGCTGGATTCGAGGAAATAGTGATCGAAGCGCACACCGAAGGCCTGCAGATCCAGGTCCTGCTCGTGCCGCAGGTAGGCCACCGCAAACTGGCGGATGCCGTCGAGATCGCTCACGTCACCCGACGCGGTGAACTCGCGGTCGTCGGCCTTCACCGTCTTGCGCGCCAGAAAATCGGCGGCGATGTCGGCGATGTAGTCGCCGTTGTAGGCCGACTCGGGCCACTGCGGATCGCCGGGCTGGTAGCCGCGCAGCCGCGCCTGGGTCGATGCGGCCAGCGTGGCGATCTGCACGCCCGCATCGTTGTAATAGAACTCGCGCCGGACGTCCCAGCCCTGGGTCTCGAAGAGGTTGCAGATGGCATCGCCGAGCGCGGCCTGGCGGCCGTGACCGACGTGCAGCGGCCCCGTCGGATTGGCAGAGACGAACTCGACCAGCACATGCCGAGCGTTGGGCGCCTGCCGCCCGAAACTGGCGCCCGCCGCCAGCACCTCACGCACCACCGCCTGTCGCGCCGAGGCGCACAACCGCAGGTTGATGAATCCGGGCCTGGCGATTTCGAACGATTCGACATGGCGCTGCACGGCCGGCTGACGTTCGAGCGCGGCGATCAGCGCCTGCGCCACCTCGCGAGGGTTCTTCTTCAGCGGCTTGGCCAGTTGCATCGCCGCAGTGCAGGCCAGGTCGCCATGCGCGGCCAGCTTCGGCGATTCGAACGCGGCCTTCAGGGGACTCGCCGGACTGACTTCCTCGATCGCTGAGGCGAGCGCCTTCAACAGGTCTTGTTTCGCTTCAATCATCAAACGATTCTACGTTTCGGCCCCATTTCGAACGTCGGTGCGCCGATGCAGCGGTTTGAGGGGTGTTTCAGCGCTTGTTCACCGCAATCGACTGGGCGTCGGCGGGAGAGCATCCGTCGACGCGGCACTGCGGGTGCGGCGTTGCCGCCTTCCACTTCAGCCGACGACCATGGCCCTCACCAATACCGCCAGCCGACCGACGGACACGACAGTCGACATCGCGACCGATTCCGCCCCGACTCGGCCGCAGGTGGTGTCGGATCTGACCAAGTCGACGCCTGAGCAGATCGGCAAGTACCCCGTGCTGCGCAAGATCGGCGAAGGGGCCACCAGCGATGTCTACCTGTGCCACGACGAATTCCAGGGTCGCGATGTCGCGATCAAGCGGGTGCGTGCCGCGTCCTCGTCCGACGCGGCGGCCAACCGCTACAGCGAGCGCTTTTTCGCCGCAGAGGCGGCTCTGGTCGGCCGACTGCAGCATCCCAATGTCGTCAAGATCTACGACGCGGTGTCCGACCCCTCCAGTCAGTACCTGGTCATGGAATACGTGGCCGGCACGACGCTGCGGCCGTACTGCCGCGCCGACCAGCTGCTGGCGCTGGAGTTGATCGTCGAAATCGGCTTCAAGTGCGCCATGGCACTCGGTTACGTCTACCGGCAGGGACTGATCCACCGCGATGTGAAGCCGGCCAATGTGCTGACCGTGCTGACCAACGGCGCGATCACCGACGTGAAGATCTCGGACTTCGGCAGCGCGCTGAATCTCGACTCGGACGTGACCCAGGTCTACCGTGTGGGTTCACTGGCGTACATGTCGCCCGAGCAACTCGATGGCAGCACGCTCGACTGCCGTGCCGACATGTACTCGCTGGGCGCGGTGCTTTACCACCTGATCGCTGGCCGGCCGCCGTTCGACGCGCAGGTGCAGTCGGCCATGATGCATCAGATCTACCACGCGACACCGGCCTCGCTGGTCGGGATGCGAGATGGCGTCGGCGCTGCCTTGAACGCCGTGATCCAGCGCGCGCTGGCCAAGCATCCGCAGGATCGCTATCCCGACTGGGATGCGTTCGCGCAGGCGCTGTCAGGCCTGATCGCCAACCAGGATGTGCCGCGCGGTCACTTGCAGGGCGTGCTCGACTCCGAACGCTTCAACATGTTGCGCAAGCTGGAGTTCTTCGCCAGCTTCGGCGACGTGGAGCTGTGGGAGGTGGTGCACCGCGCGAAGTGGCAGCGCTTTCCGATGGGTCACGCGCTGTACCGCAAAGGCGAGGAAGGCCGCACCTTCCACATCATCGCGCAGGGCGAACTCGAGGTCTTCCGCGAAGGAAACAAGGCCGCCGTGCTGGGTGCTGGCACCTCGGTCGGCGAGATGGCGTACCTCGCGCCCAGCCCCGATCTGCGCCGCCACAGCACCGACGTGCTCGTCAGCGAGCAGGCGACGACGATCTCGTTCGTTCCGGAAACGCTGGCGCAGGTCAGCCCAAACTGTCGACACCTGTTCGACGACGCGTTCATCCGCGTGCTGGTGCGTCGGCTGCATGCTGCGCATGAGGCCCTGGCGCACCCGCGACGGATTCTCTGATCCACGGGAGACCAGGTCGGCGCGTGCATCGCTGGCGTGTGCACCGACTGCCGAGTTGGCGCGTTGTGATGGCTGCTGCCGCAGCCACGTGTCGTTGCAAAGCGGTCCAGCATTGCTTCACAACTCCACCATCCCACGAGGACGCCCCATGAAAAACCTGATGATCGTGCTGACCCTGAGCGCTGCTGCCCTGTCCGGTACCGCTTACGCCAACAGCCACAAGGAAGCTCCCGACATGGCTGCCGCCGCGAGTGCACCCGCGATGGGCAAGCAGCAGAGCAAGATGGCCAATTGCAACACCGAGGCCGGCGACAAAAAGGGTGACGAGCGCAAGACCTTCATGAAGTCCTGCCTGTCCACCAAAAAGCAGACGCAACAGGACAAGATGAAAACCTGCAACGCCGATGCCAAAGGCAAGAAGGGCGACGAACGCAAAGTGTTCATGAAGTCCTGCCTGAGCGCCTGACAGGCCCCGGCGGGTCGCCGACCTTCACACCTGCGCAGTCGCCGCCCTCCAGTAGGAGGCGTCGCCGTAGGTGTGCTTCAGGAAGTCGATCCACACGCGCACCCGCAGCGGCAGATGCTTGCGCTGCGGGAACACCGCATAGATGCCATTGGGCGGCGACGCGAACTCGTCGAGCACGCTGACGAGACGCCCGCCGGCCACGTCCTGCTCGACCTCCCACATCGAACGCCAGGCGATGCCCAGACCGGCCAGACACCATTCGTGCAGCACCTGGCCATCGCTGCAATCGACCCGGCCCGCTGGTCTCAAGTGAGTGATCGCTCCGTCGATTGTGAAGACCCACCCACGCGGCTGGCTCGCGTCGCTGCTGAAAGTCAGGCATTCGTGCTGGTACAGCTCGCTGGGACGCGTCGGTGTGCCCGCGCGTTGCAGGTAGGCCGGTGACGCCACGCAGAGCCGCCGGTTGTCGGCCAATCGCACGCTGACCAGGCTGCTGTCGGGCAGGTCGCCGACCCGCACCGCGCAGTCGACACCTTCGTTGGCGATGTCGACGATGCGGTCGCTGAGGCTCAGCGACACGTTCACGTCCGGATGCATCCCGATGAAGCTCGGCACCAGTGTGGCCACGTGCCGGCGCCCGAAACCCGCCGGGGCCGTGATGCGGATGTAACCGCTGGCCTTCACGCCACCGGCGCTGACGCTTGCCTCGGCATTGTTCAGGTCCGCCAGCACACGCTGACAGTCCTCGAGGAAAGCACTGCCTTCATGCGTCAGCGTGATGCGGCGGGTGGTGCGCACCATCAGCTTCACGCCCAACCGGCTTTCCAGCGCATCGATGCGCCGCCCGATGACGGCCGGAGCGACGCCTTCGGCGATCGCCGCTGCGGTCAGGCTGCCCTTGGTCGCCGCCTGGGCGAATGACTCGATCTGCTTCAGCTTGTCCACGATCGACCCCTCCGGTTTCTCTCGATTACCCACCAAATAGTCATGAATGCATTGTCATATCAGCAATTAATCTCGGAATAAGTCTGGAATAAAGTTTCCGAATGCCTGCAAACGCGCCCCGCCCACGCCCGCAAGCCGTGCTGTTCGACGTGTACGGCGTCGCCACGCTGGCCGAGCAGTTGTTCCCCGGACACGGCGAGCGACTGGCGGCGCTGTGGCGCGACAAGCGGATCGAATACACCCGCCTCACCTTGATGAGCAGCCCGAGTGGCAAGCATGACCGGCCGTTCTGGGAGCTGACGCGGGCGACCCTGAAATATGCGGCAGCAAGACGGGCGCTCGCGCTCGACGCGCCCGCCGAAGACCGCTTGATGAACGAGTCCCGGCAGCAGCCTGCGCGACGTGCTGAGCTTTTTTGAAACTTGAAGGAGAACCCCCATGAACACCACCACGACCTCCGCAGCGGGCACGCTGCCGCTGCCCGCCGGCATGCAGATCAACGCGCCGATCCTGCCCGGCTTCGAAACCATCCTGACGCTGCCCGCGCTGGAACTGGTCGCCAAGCTGCACCGCGCGTTCGAGCCGACGCGCCAGAAGCTGCTGGCGGCCCGCGCGGTGCGTGCCCAGCGGCTGGACGCCGGCGAGCGGCCCGATTTCCTCGCTGAGACGAAGCACATCCGCGAAGCCGACTGGAAGGTGGCTCCGCTGCCGGCCGCACTGCACCGCCGCCGTGTCGAGATCACCGGCCCGGTCGATGCCAAGATGGTCATCAACGCCTTCAACTCGGGTGCCGACAGCTACATGACCGACTTCGAGGACAGCAACTCGCCGCTGTGGACGAACCAGATCCAGGGCCAGATCAACCTGGGCCAGGCGATCCGCCGCACGCTGACGCTCGACGCGAACGGCAAGCACTACAAGCTGAACGACCAGATCGCGACGCTGCAGGTGCGTCCGCGCGGCTGGCACCTCGACGAAAAGCATGTGCTGGTCGATGGTCAGCGCGTGCACGGCGGCATCTTCGACTTCGCGCTGTTCATGTTCCACAACGCGAAGGAACAGCTGGCACGCGGCGCCGGCCCGTACTTCTACCTGCCGAAGATGGAAAGCCACCTCGAAGCACGCCTGTGGAACGACGTGTTCGTGATGACGCAGAACGAGCTCGGCCTGCCGCAAGGCACGATCAAGGCCACGGTGCTGATCGAGACCATCCTCGCCGCGTTCGAGATGGAAGAAATCCTGTACGAACTGCGCGAGCACAGCGCGGGACTGAACGCCGGCCGCTGGGACTACATCTTCAGCTGCATCAAGAAATTCAAGCTGGACAAGGACTTCTGCCTGGCCGACCGCGCCAAGGTCACGATGACCGCACCGTTCATGCGCGCCTACGCGCTGCTGCTGCTGAAGACCTGCCACAAGCGCGGCGCCCCGGCCATCGGCGGCATGAGCGCGCTGATCCCGATCAAGAACGACCCGGAGAAGAACGCCATCGCGATGGGCGGCATCATTGCCGACAAGAAGCGGGACGCCACCGACGGCTACGACGGTGGCTGGGTCGCCCACCCGGGGCTGGTCGAGGCGTCGATGAAGGAGTTCATCGAGGTGCTCGGCAACCGGCCGAACCAGTTCGACAAGCAGAAGCCCGAGGTCAACGTGACTGCGGCCGATCTGCTGAGTTTCCAGCCCGAAGCGCCAATCACCGAAGCCGGGCTGCGCATGAACATCAACGTCGGCATCCACTACCTGGGCGCCTGGCTGGCGGGCAACGGCTGCGTGCCGATCCACAACCTGATGGAAGACGCGGCCACCGCCGAGATCAGCCGCAGCCAGGTGTGGCAATGGATCCGCACGCCGAAGGGTGTGCTCGACGACGGCCGCAAGGTCACCGCCGATCTCGTGCGCTCGCTGGTTCCCGAGGAGCTGGCCAAGATCAAGGCGGGCGGCTTCGAAGGCAAGTTCGACCGCGCGGCCAAGATCTTCGAGCAGATGAGCACGCAGGACGCGTTTGCGGAGTTCCTGACGCTGCCGCTGTACGAAGAGCTTTGAAGCAGAGCGCCCCTGACACGGGCCTCGCCATCACTTTTTCAACTTTTCCTGGATGCCGCCATGCCCCACCTCCTGCACATTGAATGTTCTCCGCGCAAGCAGCGCTCCGCCTCCATTGAGGTGGCGCGATCGTTCATCGACACCTGGAGCGAGCGCCATCCGCAGGGAACCGTGGACACGCTTGATGTGTGGTCTGCCGCGCTTCCGGAATTCGACGGGGCCGCACTCGACGCGAAGTACGCCGGGCTCGAAGGCCGCGCGCGCAGCGCCGATGAAGCGCGGGTGTGGGCCGACATCGAGGCGCTGGGCCAACGCTTTCACCGTGCCGACGTGATCGTCTTCAGCGTGCCGATGTGGAACTTCGGTATTCCGTACCGGTTGAAGCACCTGATCGACGCCGCAACGCAGAAGGACACGCTGTTCACCTTCGACGAACGCGGCCTGCTTGGCTTGCTGGGCGGCCGCACCATGGTGGTGGTGGCCGCACGCGGCGTGGCGCTCGGGGATGACTTCCCGGCGGCGATTTACGACCACCAGACGTCCTACATGTCCATGTGGGCACGCATGGTCGGCATCACCGATGTCCACCAAATCACGGTGGAAAAGACGCTGTTCGGACCAGAAGCCGACACGGCGTCCCGCGCACAGGCCAAGGCACAAGCCCGGGCGCTGGCCGAATCCCTTCCGCAAGGGACTTGAAGCGCTGCTTGCCGCCGGAGAAGCGTCAGACCAGTTCCCGGCGCATCAACCGCTCCAGCACGCGCAGGGGCGACTTGGCTGACTCGACCATGCCGGCGACCGGCAGGTAGAAGGTCTGCTCGAAGGCGTACTGACCAGCCATCGCAGCGTGCGAGGCCTGGTCGGTGTAGACCAGCCAGGTCTGGCCCGGAGCGAACTCATGGGTGCTCTGCTCGACCTGGGCCTGGTACTTGGTGTCTGCCTTCATCCGGTCGTGCAGCTGCAGCATGAAGTGGTCGTAGGCGGTTCGGCGGCCCTTGGTGATGCCCAGCAGATGCAGCAACTCGCAGCTGCCCGGCAATGGACGGTGCAGCGACGGCAGGTAGCGGCGGGCCACTCCCTCGAACGATTCGCCCAGTCGCCAGCTTCGGGTGCGGCCTTGCGGGTGCACGTTGGTGAACAGCCGCAGGATGCGCTCGCCGCCGGTCGGCGACGACGGAAAGCTGTCGACATGCAGCCGCGTGTCGTCCTTGCGCCACGAGGTCTCGCGCCCGGCGATCTCCACCGGTCGGAAGCTGGTGCGCCCGGCCCGCAACGTCGGCGCATAGGGCGACAGCAGCTGACGCAACAGCGTCTGGCTCGACGCCGCGAAGCGAGTCATCATGCCGTGCAGCACGCCGAGCTCGGTTCCTGCCGCGCTGCTGCCCCTGACGCTGCCATCCGCCGGGTTCAGGCTGACGTTCTTGGCCGCGCCTGCAATATCCGGCGACAGGAAGGGGCGCTCGGCATCGAGCAGCGGAAAGTCGAGTTGCGGCAGCAGCAGCACCTGCCCGTCTTCGAGGGCCTGCGTCGCGGCGAACTGTTCTTGCGGCGAACAGGGCTGATCCCAGCTCGCGATGGGCAGACGGATGATGTCGGTCATGGCGTGGGTCCCGGTTGGAGCTGGCCCTGTAGCGCGATGCGCAGGGCGATTGGACAGTGCGGATTCACCGACCGATAACGCGCCGGTACACCGCGCGGTTGCCAGCAGCCATGATCGGCGGGGTGAAATCCGACTCGACATGCGCGGGGCCTGCGGCGCCGAGGCGATGCCGCAAGTCGACGTCCGTCAGCAGGCGATCGATCGCCGCCGCCAGCGCATCGGCATCGCCGACCGGCACCAGCAGACCGGTGCGGCCGTCGGCGATCGCCTCCGGGATGCCGCCGACGCGCGTGCCGATCGTCGCCACGCCCGCAGCACCGGCCTGCAGGCACACATTGGCCAGGCCTTCGGTGTAGGCCGGATGCACCAGCAGGTCGAGCGCACCGATCCACTGCCCGAGGTCCTGCCGGAAGCCGGCGAAACACACGCGCGACTGCAACCCGCGCGCAGCCGCTTCCGCCGGCAGGCTGTCGGACAGCGGGCCGCGACCGAACACGATCAACTGGGCCGTGGGGTGTCGGCTCGACAACTTGTGCAGCGCATCGAACAACAGCACGTGCCCTTTTCGGTCGATCAGCTGCGCGGCGATGCCCAGGATGGGCTGCGCCGCGTCGAGGCCGAAGGTCGACGCCAATTCAGCGCGCGGTCGCGGGTGCTGGAACCGGCTGGGCTCGATCGCGCTGTGCACGACCGTGATGTCGTTGCCGGCAAGGCCCTGCTCGACCAGCACGTCCTTGATGCCCTGAGCCACCGCGACGATGTGTCGGTACAGCGGGTACTTGAATTTCAGCGCAAGCCACGCTTCGCGGTTGTCGTTGCGGCGGGACATGATCGCCGGCATGCCCGCCAGCCGGGCACCCAGACCGCCCCAGACATCGGCGCCTCGCCGGCTGTGAATGTGGACCAGGTCGGGGCGCAGGCGCCTCAGCAAAGCGGCGAAACGCCAGGTGATCGACGGGTCGGCGTCGCCGATCGTCGGCAACTCGACGACGTCGGTCCCGGCGGCGCGCGCCTTCGTCGCCATCTCGCCGCCGGCGGCACACACCAGCGTGCTGCGCACACCCAGCGCGGGCAGGCGCTCGGTCAGGTACAGCACCTGCTGGGCGCCACCGTAGACGTGGCGCCCAGTCTCGAGATGAACGACATGCGGCCGGTCAGCCGCTGCCGGGTTCGAATTCGTCCGTTCTGTTTCCAAAGAGTCGTCCTCGATTGATCAGGCCGCGACGCTCAGCCGCCATGGGCGATGTCGCCGGGGCGCCGCACCAACGGCATCGGCAGCAGGCCGAGCGCTGCCTGCAGCAAAGCGTAGATGCCCACCGCCGCCGCCGCACCGACCGACAGCGCCGGGGGCACCCCGAAGACAGCCCAGCCCGTCGCCGTGGCCACCTCCCGAGTCCCCCAGCCACCGAAGCTGACCGGCAGGGCAGACAGCAGGAAGATCGGCGCTGCGGTCACCACGATCAACCAGCCCGGCATGTGAACACCGAAAGCGCGTGCCGCGCAGTACAGCGCACCCACGGAAAAGAAACCCACCACCAGCGATGCGGCAGCCTGCCGCACGTACTGGCTCAGTGCTTGCGGCCGCTGCAACAGTCCGACGGCAACGGCACGCCGGCTGCCGGGCTGCGCGCGGTGGCCGGCCACCGCCGCCACCGAGATCAGCACAGCCAGCGGCAGCAGCAGCAAGACGATCAGCGCCAGCAACGCCATCAGGGGTGTCGGCCAGACGTCGGGAACATGCAATAGGTGGCGCAGGGTGTTCATTTCCAGGGTACCCGCGCCAGCGAACAGCGCCATCGCGCTGAGGGCGAACAGGATCCACAGACCGCTCAGTCGATCTAGCACCACCGACAGGCCGGCCGCGCTGCGGGCACAGCCGTCGCGGTGCAGCTGCCAGGCGCGGAACATGTCGCCGCCGACCACCGCACCGGGCAGCAGGGCATTGAGCGCGACCGCCTTGAAGTACACCGCCAGCGCCCAGCGGGCGCGCACCCGGTGGCCGAGCCAGCGTGACAACTCGGCCCAGCGCAAGGCCGCCGACGCATTGCCCAGCGTCGCGAAGATCAGGCCCGCGAGCAGCCACCCTGCATCGGCTCCCTGCACCGCCTGCCAGATGGCCCGCGGTCCGGCCAGCCACACCACGCCACCGAGCAGCAGCGGCGCACCGACCAGGCGCAGCACCTGCATCGCTCGCTGGCGCGTGACCGACGTCACCGCGACGCCTCAGCGCAGGACCGCGGATGCCGCCCGTCGACGCTCATGGCGTCGACGGCGCGTTCGATGTGCGCGGCGCACTGCGGGTGTGGAACTGGGGCCGGCCGCGGCCCTCGTGGTAGATGCGCACCAGCATCTCGCCGATCAATCCGGCGACGATCAGTTGCAGGCCGACCAGGAACAGCACCACGCCGGCCAGCAGCAGCGGCCGCCCGCCGATCGATTCGCCCATCGCCTTGATCACCGCGAGGTAGCCGAGGATGGCCGCACCGGGGGTCGCCAACCACAGCCCGAGCCCGCCGAACGCGTGCAGCGGTCGCTGGTGGTAGCGCATGAAGAAGACGATCAGCACCAGATCGAGGATCACGCGAAACGTGCGGTCGATGCCGTATTTCGACACGCCCTTGGTTCGCGCGTGGTGACGCACCGGCACCTCGGCGATGCGCGCGCCGGCCTCGCGCGCCAGCGACGGGATGAAGCGGTGCAGTTCGCCGTACAGGCGGATGCGTTCGATGATCTCGCGCCGGTACGCCTTCAACGCACAGCCGTAGTCGTGCAGGTGGACGCCGGTCGATGCCGAGATCAGCCGGTTAGCCAGCAGCGACGGCAGCCTGCGCGACACCGCCGCGTCCTGCCGGTGCTGGCGCCAGCCAGAAATCATGTCGACATCGGGGTCGGCGTCGAGCCGGTCGAGCAGGGCCGGGATGTCGAGCGGGTCGTTCTGCAGGTCGCCATCGAGCGTGACGATGTAGCGCCCGCGCGCGCTGTCGAAGCCGGCCTGAAGCGCGCTCGACTGCCCGTAATTGCGAGCCAGGTACACCGGCTTCAGCCACGGCCGCTCGGCAGCCAGCTGCGCGAGCAGCCGATCGGAGCCGTCGCGCGAGCCGTCGTCGATGCAGATCAGCTCGAAGCGGCGGCCGGTCGGCGCCAGCGCCGCGTGCACGCGGGCGACCAGGTCGGGCAGGTTCTCGACCTCGTTGTAGAGCGGGATCACGATCGACACGTCGACGGCGTCCTCCGGCACGACAACGTGCAGGGCAACCGGTTCGGCGAGGTGTGTGGACATGGGTGGGGACGGGAAGCAAACGGCCATCGGCGCTGCGACGCTCGCCGACCCGGATTCTAGGGAGCCCGTCCGACACGGCCTGTGTATCCTTCGCCGCCACATGAAGCCGCTTGCGCTCACCACCGACCCAGCAGCCCCGAATGCGGGCCCCTCGGCGGACCGGCGTGGCGCCGTTCCGCCGGCGGCCTGGCTGTTCGGCGGCCTGCTGCTGTACTTCGCGCTGCAGCTGGCGATGCGCGTGCTGACCGCCGAAGGCGTCGAGCTCGACGAGGCCGAGCAGCTGTTGTGGACGCAGGACCTGCGTTGGGGCTACGGGCCGCAGCCTCCGCTCTACAGCTGGCTGCAGTGGGGGTTCTTCCAGGTCTTCGGGGCGTCGATCTTCGCGCTGGCACTGATGAAGAACCTGCTGCTGCTGGGCACCTACAGCTGCACCTGGCTGGCCGCGCGCCGGCTGGTCGAACCGCGGCTGGCGGCGCTGTCGTCGGCCTCGCTGCTGCTGCTGATGCAGATCGTCTGGGAGTCGCAGCGCGACCTGACGCATTCGGTGCTGGTCACCACCTCGGCCGCGGCCACGCTGGCGCTGCTGGTCGAGTTGCTGCGCCGACCGCGCACCGGGCTGTACCTGCTGCTTGGGGTGGCGGTGGCCTGCGGTCTGCTGGCGAAGTACAGCTTCGCGCTGTTCATCGTGGCCTTCGGGGGCGCGCTGCTGTGGACGCCGGGCACGCGCCGGGTGTTGATCGACCGGCGGATCGTGCTCAGCGTGGTGGTCGTGCTGCTGCTGGTCGCGCCACACGCGCTGTGGGTCGTCGATCACCTGGGCGAAGCCGTCAACAGCACCGCCGGCAAGTTGTCGTCCGACCACGCGCGCGGCGCCGGCCAGATCGCGCGCGGGCTGCTCAGCCTGGCCGGCATCTGGCCGTCGTTCCTGGCGCCGCTGTGGGTCGTGCTGGCGCTGCTGTTCGGGCGCGGCCTGTCGGCGCACCGCGATGGCCGCGATCCGGTGATGCACAGCCTGTTCGCGCGCTACCTGATGCTGCTGCTGGCGCTGCTGGTGGCCACCGTGGTGATCGGCGGCGCCTCGCACTTCAACGACCGCTGGCTGCAGCCGCTGCTGTTCTTCGCGCCGCTGATGTTCTTCGTCGGCTGGCCCGGGCTGCAGCGCCACCCGCGCCTGCACTGGCTGGGATGGGCGGCCGGGGTGATGGCGCTGCTGTCGCTGACGCTGCTGTCGCTGCGCCCGTGGTACGACGGCCGGCGCGGCCACATCGGCGACCAGAACCTGCCGGTTCAGGGTCTGGCGCAAGCCGTCCGCGAGGCCGGCATCGCACCGGCGGTCGTGGTGGTCGAACCCAAGCACCTGGCCGGATCGCTGCGGCTGGGGTTTCCGGCCGCGCGCATCGTCCATGCGACGCCGGATGGTTCGCCGCTGCCCGCCGGTCCGACGCTGCTGCTGACCTACGAAGCGCGTTTCGACGCGCTGCGCGCGCAGCGCCCGGAATGGGCCACCGCCGTTCCGGTGACGATCGAGGTGCCGTACGCCTACGCCAAGCCCGGCGTGCCCGGCATCCGCTTCGCCTACGCGCTGGTGGGCCCGAAAGCCGAGGGCACGACGCCTCGCTAGCGGCGCTCGGGGTGGTAGCGCGGACGGAACCAGTCAGCGAAACGCTGCACACCGTCGGCCAGCGAGGTGGCCGGGCTGAAGCCGACCCAGGCGTCGAGCGCCGCCGTATCTGCGTGGGTGGCCAGCACGTCGCCGGGTTGCAGCGGCAGCATTTCGCGCACTGCGGTCACGCCCAGCGCCCGCTCCATCGTGTCGATGAACTCGAGCAGCGGCACCGGTGTGCTGTTGCCGATGTTGAAGAGGCGCCACGGCGCGTTGCTGGTCGACGGATCGGGCCGCGCGGCGTCGTACAGCGGGTCGGGCGTCGCCGGCTTGTCGAGCACGCGCAGCACGCCCTCGACGATGTCGTCGATGTAGGTGAAGTCGCGCGTCATCCGGCCTTCGTTGTAGACCTGGATCGGGCGGCCCGACAGCATCGCGTCGGCGAACAGGAACGGCGCCATGTCCGGCCGGCCCCACGGCCCATAGACGGTGAAGAAGCGCAGGCCGGTCGTTGGCAGGCGGTACAGGTGGCTGTAGCTGTGCGCCATCGCCTCGTTGGCGCGCTTGGTTGCCGCATACAGGCTGACCGGGTGGTCGACGCCGTCGGTCTCGCCGTACGGCAGCTTCGCGTTGCCGCCGTAGACGCTGGACGAGCTGGCGTAGACCAGGTGCTCAACGCCGCCGTGGCGGCAGCCCTCCAGCACGTTGGCAAAGCCGACCAGGTTGCTGTCGACGTAGGCCATCGGATTCGTCAGCGAATAGCGCACGCCGGCCTGCGCGCCAAGATGCACGACGCGATCGAAGCGCTCGCGCTGGAACAGCGCGGCCATGCCGTCGCGATCGGCCAGGTCCAGGCGTTCGAACACGAAGCCGGGCGCCTCGGCCTGATGCGCCAACTGTGCGAGCCGGTCGGTCTTCAGCGCCGGGTCGTAGTAGTCGTTCAGGTTGTCGATGCCGACCACGCGATCGCCGCGCGTCAGCAACCGCTGCGCGACGAACATGCCGATGAAGCCGGCCACGCCGGTGACGAGGACCTTCATGTCAGGCCCGGCGGCGCCACAATGCGGCGCGCGAGATGGAGGTTTTTCATCCGCTCATTGTCCCGTTGTTTGCATGCCGCTTGCCACTCATCACACGCCGAAGACCCCGCCGGGGCTGAACCGCCCGCCGGCCGATCTGCCGACGCACTGCGACGTGATCGTGGTGGGCGCCGGTCCGGCCGGCAGCGCGGCCGCCATCACTCTGGCGCGCGCCGGATTCGACGTGGTGCTGGTCGACCAGCAGGCGTTCCCGCGCGACAAGGTCTGCGGCGACGGGCTGATCCCCGATGCGCACCATGCACTGCGCCGACTCGGGCTGCTCGATGCGGTGCTGGCGCGCGCGCGCGTGGTGAAGCACGTCGGCGTGATCGGCCCGCGCGGCGGCCGCATCGACGTGCCCGGCACGCTGGCCGTGCTGCCACGCCGCGAGCTGGACCTGCTGCTGTGCACGGCGGCGGTCGAAGCCGGCGCACGGATGTTCGCGCCGGTGCGCTTCGTCGGCGTGCTGGAAGACGACCCCACCGGCACGCCCCGCGTCGTCGGTGCGCAATTGCGCTGCGGCGACGCGATGCACGAACTGCGCGCGCCCTGGGTGCTGATCGCCAGCGGAGCACCGCCCCAGGCGCTGCTGGCGGCCGGCATGTGCGAGCGCCGCACACCCACCGGCGTGGCGATGCGCGGCTACGTGAAGAACCCCGCCATGGTCGGCCGGATCACCGAGCTCGAGGTGGTGTGGCACCCGCGCATGAAGCGCGGCTACGGCTGGGTCTTTCCGTGCCCGGATGGCGTCTTCAACATCGGCGTCGGTGTGGCGCACAGCCACAAGGCGGGACACGATTCGGGCCGGACCATGCAGGACGTCAACCTGCGCAAGATGTTCGACGAGTTCACACGGGTCCACGCACCGGCGCGCGAACTGCTGGCCGACGGCACCTGGGTCGGCGAGCTGAAGGGCGCACCGTTGCGCTGTTCGCTGGCCGGCGCCAAACTGTCACGTCCCGGCCTGCTGGTGACCGGTGAAGCCGCCGGCAGCACCTACGCCTTCACCGGCGAAGGCATCGGCAAGGCATTGGAAACCGGCCTCGCCGCGGCCGACATGATGATCGAGGGCCGCCATCGCGACTGGCCCGAAGCGCAGGTGCGCGCCAGCTACGAAGCGCGTGTGCGAGCGCTGAAGCCGCGCTACGAGATGTACGACAAGGCCAACATCGTCAACGCCCACCCGTGGCTGGTCGAGCTGGTCGTGTGGAGCGCCCGGCGCAGCCCGAGCCGGTTGCGTCGCATGACCGGACTGCTCGAGGAAACGCATCTGCCGAGCAGCCTGCTGACGGTGAAGAGCTGGATGCGCATGCTGTTCGTGCACACCTGAAAGCCGCCCGCATGTGCCAGCTGCTCGGAATGAACGGCAACACGCCGACCGACATCGTCTTCAGCTTCACCGGCTTTTCGACCCGCGCCGCGGAGCATCAGGACGGCTTCGGCATCGCCTTCTTCGAGGGCGCCGGACTGCGCCTGTTCGTCGACGCGCAGAGCGCGCGCCACTCGCCGGTGGCCGAGATGGTGCGGCGCTACCCGATCCACTCGAGCAACGTCATCGCGCACATCCGCAAGGCCACGCAGGGCCGCACCGCGCTCGAGAACACGCACCCGTTCGTGCGCGAGCTGTGGGGGCGCTACTGGGCGTTTGCGCACAACGGCAACCTGACCGACTACGCGCCCCGGCTGCACGCGTCGTTCCATCCGGTGGGCGACACCGACAGCGAGCGCGCCTTCTGCTGGCTGATGCAGGAACTCGCCAAGGCGCACGCCCGCCTGCCGCCGGTGGCCGAGCTGACCGCCACGCTGCGCGAACTGGTGCCGCAGATCGCCGCGCACGGCAGCTTCAACTTCATGCTCAGCCAGGGCGAGGCGCTGTGGGCGCATTGCTCGACGAAGCTGTGGTACCTGGTGCGCCAGCAACCGTTCCGCGCCGCGCGGCTGCAGGACAAGGACATCAGCGTCGATTTCGCGCGCCTGACCACCCCGACCGACCGCGTCGCGGTCGTCGTCACGGAGCCGCTGACCTGCGACGAAGCCTGGATCGCATTCCAGCCGGGCGAGCTGAAGGTGTTCGTCGGGGGCGAGCCGCTGGCCGTGTGATGCGCACGGTTCGGTGCTGACCCTAAGATCGACGGATCACCGCAGCCCGTCGCCCTCATGACCCTCACGGCCACCACCCCCGTCCCGCACTTCGACACCTTCTACCGCCACGACGCGCTGACGCAGCTGCTGGCCGATTACACGGCGGCGTACCCGGAGCTGATGTCGGTGGTCTCGATCGGCCGGAGCCATGAAGGCCGCGACATCTGGGTCGCCGTGGTGACGCAGGCGGCCACCGGCATCGACACCGACAAGCCGGCGTTCTGGGCCGACGGCAACATCCACGCGGCCGAGTTGACGGCCAGCACCGCGTGTCTGTACTACCTGCACCAGCTGGTCACCGGTTATGGCACCGACCCCCAGATCACGCAGCTGCTCGACACCCGCGTCGTCTACCTGTGCCCGCGGCTGAACCCCGACGGCGCCGAACTGGCGCTGGCCGACCGGCCGCGTCACATCCGCTCGTCGACGCGACGCTATCCATACGAAGAGGAGGCGGTCGACGGCCTGACCGTCGAGGACGTCGACGGCGACGGCCGCGTGCTGATGATGCGCATCGCCGATCCGCACGGCACCTACAAATGCTGCGACGCCGACCCGCGCCTGATGGTGTCGCGCGAGCCCGGCGAGTTCGGCGGCACCTATTACCGCGTGATCCCCGAGGGCACGCTGCAGCACTACGACGGGCTGACGGTGAACGTGAACCCCGACGTCGAAGGGCTGGACCTGAACCGCAATTTCCCGTCGCAGTGGCGGCAGGAGTTCGAGCAACTCGGTGCCGGCCCGTACCCGGCCAGCGAGCCCGAGGTGCGCGCGATGGTCGACTTCATCACCGGCCACCCGAACATCGGCGCGGTGATCAGCTTCCACACGCACAGCGGCGTGATCCTGCGGCCGATGGGCACGCACAGCGACGACGACATGATCCCGGAGGACCTGTGGTCGTTCAAGCGCTTCAGCGCGCTCGGCGCCAAGCTGACCGGCTACCCGGCGGTGAGTGCGTGGCACGAGTTCAAGTACCACCCGAAGGAAGTCATCACCGGCACGCAGGACTGGGCCTACGAGCACCTGGGCCTGCTGTTCTGGACGGTCGAGATCTGGTCGCCGAACGCCGAGGCCGGCATCACCGGCTACCCGTGGATCGAGTGGTACCGCGAGCATCCTGCCGCCGACGACCTGAAGCTGCTGAAGTGGAGTGACGAGCAGTGCGGTGGTCAGGCCTATGCGCCGTGGCGACCGTTCCACCATCCGCAGCTCGGCGCGATCGAGATCGGCGGCTGGGACCACCAGAACTACTGGCGCAACCCGCCGCCGCACCTGCGCGAACGCGAAGCCGCGCGCTTCCCGGCATGGCTGACGCAGGTGGCGCTGAGCCTGCCGAAGCTGGAGCTGCTGCGCACCGAGGTGCGCGCGCTCGGCCCCGACACCTGGCGCGTGCGGCTGGCGGTCGCCAACAGCGGCTGGCTGCCGTCGTACATCAGCAAGCGGGCACTCGAACGCAAGGTGGTGCGCGGCGTGATGTTCGAGATCCACCTGCCGAGCCTCAACGGCGTCGAGGACCCGGCCGTCTCGCTGGTCAGCGGCAAGCTGCGCCACGAAGGGCCGCAGCTTGAAGGCCACGCGCCGAAGCAGTCGCTGCTGGGCCACCACGGCGCGCACACCGCGACCGCCGACCGGGCGGTGGGCGAATGGGTGGTGCGGGCGCCGCAGGGAACGCGGCTCGCGGTGAGCGCGCGGGCGGATCGCGCCGGGATCGTGCGGGCCGAGGTCCGCCTGGACTGATCCCTTTGCGCCGGGCCACGTGGGCGGCGCCAGCTTGGCAGCTCAGCGTGCGCTGTTCAGTTGCAGCCGTGTCGCCTCCGCGACACGCCGCGCGGCTTCGGCAAAGTCATCGCCCGAGCTGGCGTAGAGCACCGCGCGCGACGAGTTGACGGCGATCGGCCCGGTGGTTTTGCCGTCCTTCGATCGCCACCCCGCGCGCACCGTCGCCGCCGCATCACCGCCCTGCGCCCCGACGCCGGGGATCAGCAGCGGCAGCGTTGGCGCCAGTTCGCGCACGCGCGCGATCTCGGCCGGGAAGGTCGCGCCGACGACCAGGCCAAGCTGGCCGGTGCGGTTCCAAGGTCCTTGCGCGAGCCGCGCGATGTGTTCGTACAGCAGATCGCCCGGCCGGCCGTCGGCACCGACGATGCGCTGCGCCTGCAGATCGGAGCCGCCCGCATTCGAGGTGCGGCACAACAGGATCAGCCCCTTGTCAGCGTAGTCCAGGTAAGGCTCGATCGAATCGTGACCCATGAACGGCGACAGCGTCACCGCGTCGGCTTTGTATCGCTCGAACGCCTCGCGGGCGTACTGCTGCGCGGTGCTGCCGATGTCGCCGCGCTTCGCATCGAGGATCACCGGCACGGTCGGCGCGACCGCGTGGATGTGCGCGATCAGCGCTTCCAATTGGTCCTCGGCGCGGTGCGCCGCGAAGTACGCGATCTGCGGCTTGAACGCGATCGCCAGGTCCTTCGTCGCATCGACGATCGCCGCGCAGAAATCGAAGATGCGACCGGCGTCGCCTTTCCAGGCCCCCGGAAACTTCGACGGCTCGGGGTCGAGGCCGATGCAGAGCAAGGAGTTGTTGAGCGACTCGGCGGCCGACAGTTGTTCGATGAAGGTCATGGCGAGCTTTTGTCTGTGGAAGCGGTCTTGCGAGAGGCTCGAAAGGAACGAACCGCCATTCGGATGACGGCCGCAGCGACAAGCACCGAATAGTTCATAGCCATCAACCGCGCCATCACGTCCCCTAAAGCGTCAACGGGCCCCGACATCGCGATCAAGCCGCTTGCGCCTGTGGCGACACCGGTACAGATCAGCGAGAGCGCGATTTCGGAACGGTTGAACGCAGGGGTGTTACCCCCAAGGACGTAGCCCAAGAAGTAGCTCACGAAGAACGCGATCGGAAATACCCAGGCGAGAAAGCTACTCGCAAACATGAACCAAAGCACGCAGAAGAATGCGAATCCCGCTCCCTGAATGACGGGTTCCGTCCTGAGGTCACAACGCAGAAAACCGAAATGCCGAAGCAAGCTTGGTAGCGCCGCGACCGCGACTAATCCGGCGACGACGATTGATCCTACGATCGCGAGAAGGTCAGACATGCGGCTCTCACAGCGTCACCGCATCGGCCCGGTAGCGCTCGAAGGCCTCGCTGGCGTACTGCTGCGCGGTGCTGCCGATGTCGCCGCGCTTCGCGTCCAGGATGACCGGCACGGCCGGCGCCACCGCATGGATGTGCGCGATCAGCGCTTCGAGTTGGTCCTCGGCGCGGTGCGCCGCGAAGTACGCGATCTGCGGCTTGAACGCGATCGCGAGATCCTTCGTCGCATCGACGATCGCCGCGCAGAAGTCGAAGATGCGGCTGGCGTCGCCCTTCCAGGCCCCCGGAAACTTCGACGGCTCGGGGTCGAGGCCGATGCAGAGCAGGGAGTTGTTCAGGGACTCGGCGGTGGCGAGTTGAGCGGTGAATGTCATGGCAAAACTTCAGCAGCCTACGGGCTAAACGCGCCCCAGCCAATAGCCAGGTTCTTGTCTCTGATGCGCGACGGCATAGAGGTATGGGCCGCTCGCCACTTCGCGATAAACGATGGAATAAGGAAATCGCCGGAAGGGGTACACGCGTAAGCCGCCCTTCGATTTCGTGCCCAGTTGTTGATTCGATTCAAGCAACTCGGCAACCCTCTCGAACTCGGCCAGGAATGCCAGCGCGATGGCTTTGCTGGCCTCCTTGGCGTAATGCAAAGCGGCGTTGTTCAGTTCGGTCTCAGCGTCAGGGTGAAGCTCGTAAATCACTTCAATTGCGCGCGAATTCGGGCCACGGCTTCACGACCTGGAACCATTGAAACCTTGCCCGAGACGACTTCTTCCTCTCGACGCAGCGCCTCGTCCAGCCAAGCGTCGCCGACCTTCGTGTCGCGATCGAAGCTCTCGATCAAGCGCTCCAGAATCCTCGCGCGATCCGGGGCCGGAAGACCGAGAACGGCAGCTTCTAGATCATGAACTGGCGTTGTCATTCGCAACTCCCAGGGAGTTAGAAGTGATTGGTGACGCAAGGATGCCACAGGGGAGTCTTGTCAAAGTCAATTGACCCGCCACTTGGCTTTCGATTGGACTACTCAATTTGACTGCTTTGCAAGCACCCCTCGGCTCAAGATCAGCGGAGAGTCCCCCGAAGGATCGCCAGCTCGTATGCCATCGAGAGTTTCCCAGTGCAGCGACTGGCCTTCGACCGTTGCTTTACCAAGCACGACTGCTCCGTTTCGGCCACTGATAACAACAAGGACAGCGACGCCACCGATGACGACCCCTTTGACCGACTCTTGGTCGCCCTCGTTCAAGCGCCCACAGCCAACCGTGGCCATGCTGTGGCTTCCAGTGACTCTGCTGCCTTGCTGCTTGAGCCGAAACTCGGCCGTGCCACATTCAGCACCTTGTTGACGCTCAGTTCGTGTTCGGAGGTCGATGACCCAAATACCGGAGAAATCTGGGGCACCTGCATTTGCCGCGCAAGACAAAGATGCAGTTACGACCGATAGGGCAATACGGTTAGAAAATTTCACTGATGCGCTGACCTAAAGCCCTCAAACCCGCCGCGCCAGCTCCGCCGCCAGCCCGACATACGACCCCGGCGTCATCGCCAGCAGCCGCTCTTTCTCCGCCGCCGGGATCTCCAGCGTCGCGATGAAGGCCTGGATCGATTCGCGGGTGATCGTCTTGCCGCGCGTCAGCTCTTTCAGGCGCTCGTACGGGTTGGGCAGGCTGTAGCGGCGCATCACGGTCTGGATCGGTTCGGCCAGCACTTCCCAGGCTTCGTCGAGGTCGGCAGCCAGCCGCGCTTCGTTGACTTCGAGCTTGCCGAGGCCGCGCAACAGGCTGTCGGCACCGAGCAGCGCGTAGCCGAGCGCCACGCCCATGTTGCGCAGCACGGTGCTGTCGGTCAGGTCGCGCTGCAGGCGGCTGATCGGCAGCTTCTGGCTCAGGTGCGTCAGCAGCGCGTTGGCGAGGCCGAAGTTGCCTTCGGCGTTCTCGAAGTCGATCGGGTTGACCTTGTGCGGCATCGTGCTGCTGCCCACCTCGCCGTCCTTGAGCCGCTGCTTGAAGTAGCCCAGCGAGATGTAGCCCCAGACATCGCGGCTCCAGTCGATCAGGATGGTGTTG
>JAURWR010000123.1 GCA_030654805.1 Burkholderiaceae bacterium | reverse complement strand
CACCAGCAGTCGGTCGAGGACAACACCGGTGTCGCCACCCGCGATGCCGACATCCTCGCGGTCAAGGTGCAGGGCGGTCGCGCCTGCGTCAACCTGGCGATGGTGCGCGGCGGCCGGCACCTGGGCGACCGGCCGTTCTTCCCGGTGCATGTCGACGATGCGACCGCGCTGGGCGTCGAGCCGACGTCGGACGAACCGGGGCACGACACGCCTGCGTCGGTGCCGGAAGCGCTGGTGCTCGAAGCCTTCATCGCGCAGCACTACCTGGCCGACACCAGCAGCGGCGGCGTGCCGCCGCTGCTGGTGCTGAGCCATCCGGTCGACAAGGCGCTGATCGATGCGCTGGCGGCGCAGAGCGGCGTCAAGGTCACCGCCCAGCACCAGCCGCGCGATGCGCGCCGTGCGTGGCTGGACATGTGCATCCAGGGCGCCGATCTGCGACTGGCGCAACTGCTGGCCGAAGAGGGATCGCAGCAAGCGCGCACGCGGGCGCTGGTCGACGCGCTGGCGCTGGAGGTCGAGCAGCTGGACACGTTTCGCATCGAGTGTTTCGACATCAGCCACACCGCAGGCGAGGCGACCCAGGCATCCTGCGTGGTGTTCGAGAACCACAAGATGCAGAGTGCCCAGTACCGCCGCTACAACATCGAGGGCATCACCGGCGGCGATGACTACGCCGCCATGCGCCAGGTGTTGATGCGGCGCTACGGCAGGTTGGCCACGCAGGTGGCGAAACGCGCCGAGGCTGCCGACGCCACGGGCACCGAACCGGCCGCCGATCCGAACGATCCCTCGCTGATCGCCAAACCCGAGTTGCGCCTGCCCGATCTGGTGCTGGTCGATGGCGGCCGCGGCCAGGTCAGCATGGCCCGCGAAGTCTTCGAGGAACTCGGTCTCGACCTCGCCCTGATCGTCGGCGTCGAGAAAGGCGAGGGGCGCAAGGTCGGTCTGGAGGAACTGGTGTTCGCCGACGGGCGCGCGAAGGTCTCCCTGGGCAAGGATTCCGCGGCGTTGATGCTGGTCGCGCAGATCCGCGACGAGGCACATCGCTTTGCCATCACCGGCATGCGGGCCAAGCGCGCCAGCGTGCGCACCGGCGGCAGCAAGCTCGAAGACATTCCCGGCGTCGGCCCGAAGAAGCGGGCCAGGCTCCTGCAGCGTTTTGGCGGCGTGCGCGGCGTGGCCAGCGCGAGCGTCGTCGATCTGCTCACCGTCGATGGCATTTCAAGGGACCTGGCCGAGGAGATCTACCGTGCCCTGCATTGAATGGCGAAGCCTGCGCCGGCTGACTGGGCGATGGATGTCGAGTGCGGTGGCGTTCTGTGCGGCGCTGCTGGCCGGTTGTGCCACCGGACCGGCCTCGCCGCCCGCGCCGGTGAGCACCTCCAAGCCGGTCCCGGTGCCGGTCCCCGCACCACCGGCGGCGGTTGCACGTGCTCCGGCGCCGTCGGCTGCGGCAGGTGCACCGGGGCCAGTGCGTCTGCCCACGCCCGGCGTCGTCCGCAGTGCGAGCGAACTTCACCTGCTGGCGGCACGTCGGATCGCCGCAGCGAACCCGCATCTGACCTACGACGACCGACCGCCCGATGTGTTGCTGGCGATTCCGGTGCTGTCTGTGGACCTGAATGGTGACGGGTCGATCTATCACATCGATGTGCTGCGCTACCCACGTCAGGCCAAGGACACCACTCAGATTGCGATCGATGCGGTCAAACGTGCCGCACCGTTCGGCGATGTGTCGCGCCTTCCAAGACCCTGGCGGTTCACCGAAACCTTCCTGTTCAACGACGACCGCCGCTTCAAGCCGCGCACGCTGGACGATCGATGATGTGAGCGCGAGGGGCCGGAGCGCGCCGTGACACGGCACAATCGATCGCATGTTCTTCAACCTGCCGACTCTGTTGACCTGGGCGCGCATCGTCGCGATCCCATTGGTGGTCGGCGTGTTCTATCTTGATCTGGACGATGCGACGCGCAACACGATTGCCACTGCGCTTTTCATCGTCGTTGCGCTGACCGACTGGGCTGACGGCTATCTGGCGCGCAAGCTCAACCAGACCTCGTCTTTCGGCGCCTTCCTCGATCCCGTGGCCGACAAGTTTCTGGTGTGCGCCGCGCTGCTGGTGCTGGTGCACCTGAACCGGCTGCACGCGCTGGTTGCGCTGGTCATCATCGGGCGCGAGATCGCCATCTCGGCGCTGCGTGAATGGATGGCGCAGATCGGTGCCTCGCGCAGTGTGGCGGTACATATGGTGGGCAAGCTGAAGACGATGGTGCAGATGGTGGCGATCCCCTTTCTGCTCTACCACGGCATGCTGTTCGGCGCCATCGACACCCACCTGTGGGGCACGGTCCTGATCTACCTGTCGGCGGTGCTGACCGTCTGGTCGATGGTGTACTACCTTCAGAAGGCGCTGCCAGAGATCCGCGCCAACGCGCGATAGCGATCCGCCCGTGAACGTGCCGACGACGCGCAGCGACGCTGCGTTGCGGGCGATGCCTGCGGTGTTCGTGATGATCTGGAGCACCGGCTTCATCGTCGCGCGCTATGCGATGCCGAACTCCCCGACGTTCACCTTCCTGGCCATTCGCTACGGGCTGTCGGCCGTCTGCTTCGGCGTCTGGATCGCTGCTTCACGAGCTGCCTGGCCGGTCGGCCGCACGCAGTGGTTGCACCTGGGCGTCACCGGCGTGCTGATGCATGCGGCGTACCTGGGTGGCGTGTGGGCGGCCGTGAAGGCGGGCATCGGCGCCGGAACCGTGGCTTTGCTGGTCGGCTTGCAGCCGGTGTTGACGGCGTTGTGGCTGTCGGCAGTAGCCACGCCGGATCGCGGCCACGCGGTGACCTCGCGGCAGTGGGCGGGGCTGGGTCTCGGTCTGTTCGGGTTGACGCTGGTGGTGTGGCGAAAGCTCGGCGCCGGAGAGATCACGGCCTGGAACCTGAGCCTGGCGTTCGTCGCGCTGATCGGCATCACAGCCGGGACGCTCTACCAGAAGCGCTTCGTCGCCCCATGCGATGTGCGCACCGCGAACACGGTGCAGCTGCTCGCAGCGCTGATCGTCAGCCTGCCGCTGGCGCTGTGGGAGTCCGAGCCGATCCATTGGACCCCGACCTTCCTGATCGCCATGACTTGGTCGGTCGTCGTGCTGACGCTGGGTGGCAGTTCATTGCTGTACCTGCTGATCCAGCGCGGTGCAGCGACCCGCGTCACCAGCCTGCTTTACCTCGTACCGCCGGTCACCGCGCTGCTCGCCTGGTTGCTGTTCGACGAGGTGCTGACGGCATCGATGCTGCTCGGCATGGCGTTGACCGCGATCGGCGTGGCCCTGGTCGTGACCACGCCGACGCGCCGATCTTTGTTGTCAGACGTTTGAACTGGCGAGACACCATGACCCGACATCGAGTCGCCGTGATCGCCGGCGATGGCATTGGCAAGGAAGTGATGCCCGAGGGCCTGCGCGCACTCGAAGCTGCTGCCGACCGGCACGGCATCGAACTGCAGATCGACCATTTCGACTTCGCCTGCTGGGCGTACTTCGAACGCCACGGCCAAATGCTGCCCGACGACTGGAAGGAGCAGATTGGCGGACACGATGCGATCTTCTTCGGTGCTGTCGGCTGGCCAGCGCGGATCCCCGATCACGCGTCACTGTGGGGTTCGCTGCTGCGCTTCCGGCGGGAATTCGATCAGTACGTCAACCTGCGGCCGGCACGCCTGATGCCCGGCATCCGATCGCCCTTGGTCAACCGCGCCGGAGAGCCGCTGAAGCCCGGCGAGATCGACATGCTGATCGTGCGCGAGAACACCGAGGGCGAGTACTCGAGCATCGGCGGGCGCATGTACGAAGGCACCGAACGCGAGATCGTGATGCAGCAGACGGTGATGTCGCGTGTCGGCGTCGATCGGGTGCTGAAGTTCGCGTTCGATCTGGCAGCGTCGAGACCGCGCCGCAAGCTGACATCGGCCACCAAGTCCAACGGCATCGCGATCACGATGCCGTACTGGGACGAGCGCGTCGCAGCCATGTCGGCGCAGTACCCGTCGGTGCAGGTCGACCAGTTCCACATTGACATCCTCGCCGCGCATTTCGTGCAGCGCCCGCAGCAGTTCGACGTGGTGGTCGCCAGCAACCTGTTCGGTGACATCCTGTCCGACCTCGGACCGGCCTGCACGGGAACGATCGGCATCGCACCATCGGCCAACCTGAACCCGACACGCGCCTTTCCGTCGCTGTTCGAGCCGGTGCACGGCTCGGCGCCCGACATCGCCGGTCGCGGCATCGCGAACCCGATCGGGCAGATCTGGTCGGCCGCGCTGATGCTCGATTTCCTCGGTCACCGTGATGGTCACGACTCCATCGTTGATGCGATCGAGCAGGTGCTCGATCCCGCTTCTGGTGCACCGCGCACACCCGACATTGGCGGCGATGCCCAGACCATTGATCTGGGCCGGTCCATCGAGCAAGCGATCCATGTGCGGTCCATGTGAAACAGATCGATAGAATGCCTATCCTCGCTTGACACCCACCAACCTCGCGGATGTAATCCTGCGAGTTCCGTGGCTCTCCGAGGCGCACGGTTATCGGCGGACCAAACAACACGCATTCATCTTCGAGGGGGACACTTTGTGAACAAGTCAGAACTGATCGAACACATCGCCAAGCAAGCGGACATTTCGAAAGCTGCCGCAGGCCGCGCCCTGGAGGCGCTGATCGGCGGAGTGAAGTCGACGCTCAAGAAAAACAACAGCGTGACGCTCGTCGGTTTTGGTACGTTCAGCGTGACGAAGCGTGCCGCGCGCGCCGGCCGCAACCCGCGTACCGGAGCAGCCATCAAGATCAAGGCGGCCAAGGTTCCGAAGTTCCGCCCAGGTAAGGCCCTGAAGGACGCGCTCAAGTAATCAGCACATTGCGGGTGCTTAGCTCAGTTGGTAGAGCGGCGCCCTTACAAGGCGTAGGTCGGGGGTTCGAGCCCCTCAGCACCCACCATCCGCAGTGCTTGGATGTCTGAGACCAGCGCTGGTATCACGGATAAAATCTTGAATTGCTAGTTGACAAAGGCGAACCATGGTTCGCCTTTGTCGCGTTCAGGAAGCGTGTTTTTCCGGCGCATTGTTTTTGCGCCGAACCTTGACGGCACACACTTACACACGGACACCTCGATGTTTGAATTCTTCCGCAAGTACATGCGTGTTTTCCAGATCATTCTGGCTGTCCTCATCATTCCGTCCTTCGGATTCCTGGGTGTGCAGGGCTACCGCAGCATGGATGAAGGCGCGAACCAGTCCGTCGCGCAAGTTGACGGGCAGTCCATCACGCAAGCCGAATGGGACTTTGCGCACCGGGAGCAGGTCGAGCGCGTCCGTCGGCAGAATCCCACGGCCGATCCGAAATTGCTCGACAGCCCGCAGCTCAAGCAGCAGTCGCTCGACAAGCTGATCCGCGACCGCGTGATGCTCGTTGCAGCCGACAAGCTGCATCTGTCGACCACCGACGATCGCCTGCAGCGCCTCTTCAGCACCGATCCGCAATTTGCGTCGATTCGCAACGCCGACGGCAGCGTCAACAAGGACCTGCTGGCCGCACAGGGCATGTCCAGCGAGATGTTCGCACGCCGCCTGCGTCAGGAACTCTCGGTGCAGCAGGTCTTGCTCGGTGTATCGGGCACCGGCTTTGCGTCTGTGTTTGCCTCAGATCACGCGGTCGATTCGTTCTTTCAGCAGCGCGAGGTGTTCCTGCAACGCTTCGACGCGGCAAGTTACGCCTCGCAGGTCAACCCATCGGTCGCCGACATCGAGCAGTACTACAAGGATCCGGCCAACGCGCAGCAGTTTCAGGCTCCTGAGCAGGCGAGCATCGAGTACGTGGTGCTCGACCTCGACGCGATGAAGCAGCAGGTGTCGATCAACGACGAGGATCTGCACAAGTACTACGAAGAGAACGCCGCGCGCTATTCAACTCCCGAGGAGCGGCGAGCCAGCCACATCCTGATCGCGGCAGACAAGTCGCTTGCTGCAGTCGAGCGCGCCAAGGCAAAAGCCAAGGCGGAGGCGATGCTGGCCGAGGTCCAGAAGGCACCCGACGCTTTCGCCGAACTGGCCCGAAAAAACTCGCAGGACCCGGGTTCTGCGGCCAAGGGTGGCGACCTCGACTTCTTCGGGCGCGGTGCGATGGTCAAGCCGTTCGAGGATGCGGCCTACAGCCTGAAGGTGGGTGAGACCAGCGGGGTCGTCGAGAGCGATTTCGGCTTCCACATCATCCGCGTGACCGACAAGCGCGGAGGCGAGAAGCGCAGCTTTGAAGCGGTGCGCCCGGAAATCGAGGCCGAGGTTCGCCAGCAGTTGGCCCAGGCCAAGTTCTCCGAAGCCGCAGCCGAATTCACCAATCTCGTCTACGAGCAGGCCGACAGCCTGAAGCCCGTGATCGACAAGTTCAAGCTTGAATTGAAGACCACGCCCGGCGTCACCCGCAAGCCAGCGTCTGGTGCTAAAGGCCCGCTGGCGTCGCCGAAATTCCTCGATGCGCTGTTTTCCGACGATGCGCTGCGCAACAAGCGAAACACCGACGCAGTTGAAACCGGGCCGAGCCAGCTGGTCTCGGGCCGCGTGTTGCAGTACGACGCCGCCCATGCGCTGCCGCTGGCCGACGTCAAAGACAAGGTCCGCGCCCGACTCGTGCTGGTGCAGGCTGCCGCTCTGGCCAAGAAAGAAGGCGAAGCCCGACTGGCGGCACTGAAACAGGCGCCGCAAACGGAGCTGGGCATCGAGTCACGGCTGGTGTCTCGGATGCAGATGCAGGATCTCGGCGAGCCGACGATCGACGCTGTGCTCGGCGCCAATCCGAAGGCCTTGCCCGCAGTCGTCGGCATCGATCTCGGCCCGAAGGGATATCTCGTCGCGAAGATCCAGAAAGTGATCGGGCGCGATCCGGTGGCCGCCGATCCGGCCCGCGCGCGCAGTCAGTACGTTGGCGCCTGGGGTGAGGCAGAAACACAGGCCTACTACGCCGCGCTGAAGACCCGCCTCAAGGTCAGCGTCAACGACAAGCTGGCCGCTCAGGCCGCGCGTGCTGAGCCAGCTGAAAGCCGTTGATTTCGGTTTATCGGGGCGCGGCCCCGATGAGACCTTCGCCTATAATCGGAAGCTGCGGTGGCTGTAGCTCAGTTGGTAGAGTCCAGGATTGTGATTCCTGTTGTCGTGGGTTCGAGCCCCATCAGCCACCCCAAGTAATACAAGCGAAAGCCGGTAAGCATCCACTAACAAAGGTGCTTCCGGCTTTTTGCTTTTCTGTTGCTTGTAGGCAATCTGTAGGCAAGTCTGGCAAAGACTGCGGCCCCATTTCACTGCACTTGAGTGGCGACGGCCAGCGAAAAACAGGGCAGCATCAACATGCCATTTCCGGGGCAACAGAGCCCGACGACCACATTGGGCCTCTAATGCGCCGCACCTTGCTTTCCTTGATTGGCACTTTCTCGTGTCTGTCCGCCAATGCTGGCTTTGTGTCGGCCTCGTTCGGAACGCTCGAGCTTGACCAGCAGACGACGTTCATGCGGCATCAGGCTGATGCGCGGGCTACAGCCGACGAACAAAGCCTGCCTATTCCCTTTTCGGGTGTGCTGTCGGCAATGTCGGCACCACAAGGCGATTGGGCAAATGCGTATTCCATCGCAGCGTATAGCTTCAGTGCCAGCGAGCTTCGAGCGGATGTATCACGTCTGGACAATGCCGGCCCATCCTTCGTTGAACTCAACGGCGCATGGCTGTTTTCGATGACGGAACAAGCGCATGTTGTTGCCACCGGGTTTTTTGATGTGCAGTCTGTCGGTCACGCGTCAATAAATGCGCTGCGGGCAACATTGTTCTTGATTAGCAAGAGTCCGGTTTCCGATCGACCGGCCGGGCTCCGACCGAATATCGGTGTGGTCGGGTGACCGTGAAGCTGGCGATCAGAACCTAATATGTTGGTATAAATCAGAGACATAAGGTTCGAAATCGAAGTTCTTGGTCAGTGGCACAGGCGTTGCGTAATTCAAAATGCAAAATTGGCGATGTTTCCTAACATCGTCTTCACTGCCGAGCGATGATTTCCTGTGACTCGTCGATGGGCTCTGCTTGATAGAGCCCTGCGAGTCGGTTCTCGTGCTTTTTTCATTTCTCGCCGGCCGAGTGACAGGCCGCCATGGATGCCTCTGAATGAATCTCTTTTCCCTGCTGGACCAGACCGCCACCCGCTACCCCGATCACGGGGCGGTCTTTCATGGCCTCGAACAGGTGCTGACCTGGCGCGAACTGAGGTCGCGTGCCCTGGGGCTGGCTGCCGGTATTCGGCAGCGTTGTGGTGTCGGTGAGCGCATCGCGCTGGTCAGCGAGAACCGCCCTGAATACGTCGAACTGATGTTCGGGGCCTGGGCGGCCGAAGCGGTCATCGTTCCAATCAACTACAAGCTGCACGACAAGGAAGTGGCGCAGATCCTCGAGGATGCCGAGGTGTCGCTGGTCTTCGTGTCGCCGAATCTGCTGCCAGGGTTGCAACGCACTGCTGCGGCCTATCCCGGCCGCATCGTTGCCATCGGCGAGGCGGATTACGAGGCGATGCTGGCGAATGAACCCCTCTCTCCGCAGACGGTCGATCCGCAGGCACTCGCCTGGTTGTTCTATACAAGCGGTACGACGGGACGCTCAAAGGGAGCGATGCTGTCGCACCGCAACCTGCTCGCGATGGAGACGGCTCACCTCGCCGACATCGAAGCGATGTCCGAGAACGCGAGCCAGATTCATGTGGCACCGATGTCGCACGGCTCGGGCTTGTACATCCTGCCGTCGGTCGCGCGCGGGGCGCGGCAGGTCGTGCCGGCGTCGGGTGGGTTCGATCCGGTGGAGTTCCTGGATCTGTGCGACCAGCACCCGTCCTGCGGATCGTTTCTGGCGCCGACGATGGTTCAGCGCTTGCGGCTCACGGTCGAGGCCGGGCATCGGCCAGCGCCAAAGAATCTGCGCTGCATCGTCTACGGTGGTGGCCCGATGTATGTGGATGAGCTTCGCAAATCAACGGAGGCACTCGGGCCGGTCTTTGCACAGATTTATGGTCAGGGAGAGTCGCCGATGACGATCACCGGGCTGGACCGTGCGGCCCATGCGACCGACGACGATGCGATCCTGGGGTCGGTGGGCTGGCCCCGCAGCGGTGTCGAGGTGCGCGTCATCGGGCCGGACGGCGCGGCCGTTGCCGCTGGAGCGGTGGGCGAGATCGTCTGCCGTGGCGATGTGGTGATGAACGGCTACTGGCGCAATCCGACCGCGACCGCTCAGACCCTGCTGGGCGGCTGGCTGCACACCGGCGACATGGGTTCGTTCGACGAACGTGGCTGCCTGACCCTGCGTGATCGGTCCAAGGACGTTGTCATCAGTGGTGGAAGCAATATTTATCCACGTGAGGTGGAAGAGGCCTTGCTGACCCATGCCGGCGTGGCCAAGACGGCAGTGGTGGGTCGTCCGGATCCCGAGTGGGGTGAAGTCGTGATTGCCTTCGTGGTTCGCGCACCAGGGGCTGCCGTGACGGCTGCGGATCTGGATGCGCACTGCCTGGAATACATCGCCCGTTTCAAGCGACCCAAAGAGTACCGTTTTCTCGATGAGTTGCCGACCAGCAGCTACGGCAAGGTGCTGAAGAACGAATTACGAAAAATGCTTTGAGCCTGCTCGGCTCACGATTACATCAATCACAGGACGAATGTCATGACCGTATCTATCGTCGGATGGGCTCAAACCCCATTTGGAAAATTTGACAACGAAAGCGTCGAGAGTCTGATCGTCAAGGCGGTCAACGGCGCACTCGAGTCCGCTGGCGTGGCAGCCGCTGACGTGGACGAGATCTATCTCGGGCATTTCAACGCGGGCTTCTCGAAGCAGGATTTCACCGCTTCGCTGGTACTGCAGGCCAACGATGCCTTGCGGTTCAAGCCGGCCACCCGGGTCGAGAATGCGTGCGCCACGGGCTCCGCGGCGATTCATCAGGGAGTCAAGGCGATCGAGGCCAAGCGTGCCCGCATTGTTCTGGCTGTGGGCGTCGAGCAGATGACCCCAACTCCCGGACCCGAGGTCGGCGCCAACCTCCTGCGCGCGTCATACCTGCGCGAGGAAAGTGGCATTCAGGGTGGTTTTGCCGGGTTGTTTGGGCAGATCGCGACCGCGTATTTCGAGAAGTACGGCGATCAGTCCGATGCGCTGGCCATGATCGCGGCCAAGAGTCACCGCAATGGATCGTTCAACCCCTACGCGCACTTCCGCAAGGACCTGGGCTTCGACTTCTGCCGCCAAGTCAGCGAAAAAAATCCATTTGTCGCCGGCCCGCTGAAGCGTACCGACTGCTCTCCAGTGTCCGATGGCGCCGCTGCGGTAGTGCTCGCCGACGCGGATACGGCGGCCACGATGGGCCGGGCCGTGTCCATCCGCGGTCTGGCGCATGTGCAGGATTACCTGCCGATGTCGCGGCGCGACATCCTCAAATTGGAAGGCTGTGCGTTGGCCTGGCGCAAGGCACTTGATTCGGCCCGGCTGCAACTGAGCGATCTGTCATTCGTTGAAACTCATGACTGCTTCACGATCGCCGAACTGATCGAGTACGAGGCCATGGGGTTGGTCCCTGAGGGACAGGGGGCCGTCGCCATCCGCGAGGGTTGGACGCAGGTGGGTGGCAAGTTCCCCATCAACGCGTCAGGCGGCTTGAAAGCGAAGGGCCACCCGGTGGGTGCCACCGGGGTGTCGATGCACGTCATGACCGCGATGCAGTTGAACGGCGAACTACCGCCAGAAATCAGCGTCAAGAACGCCACGTTGGGCGGCATCTTCAACATGGGTGGGGCCGGGGTCGCCAACTACGTCAGCATTCTGGAGCGCGTCCGCTGATATCTTGTTGGGTAGTCGATCGCCTGCACAACGGCGTACAACGGCGTGTTAGGCCCGCGCACCGGTTCCCTGAACCGGTGCGCAGTTTGTCTCTTCTTCGAGGGAATTTCCTCGGTTGACGACTCGCTGTTGACGCTTACATTTGTCCTCCCGCCTCAAAAAGCCGGATTTTTGCTTCGGTTTGGAGCGATTTCGTTGCCGCACCGCGTGCGGATTGTCCGTCCGGACGGTTTTTTGCATCACGGATGGCTGCTCCGAACGCTGTGTACAGAAATGACTTGCACGATTCGCCGACTTAACGAGTATTCCGGAGACCGGTATGCGTAGTCCTCATCCAAGTCAGATTTTTTCTCGTCCTGAGGACGATACGAACATCATGTCGACTTGGGAGCGTTTCCTGAGTGGGGAGGTGTGTGGCTCTGATGCGATACGCCGGTTGATCGACGACTCATGGCGTCGCTGCCACAGTGCTCAGGTCGACCCTGGTCGTGACAAGGCGCCACCTGCACTGCCTGAAGACGCGCTGCACAATCTTCTCGGCGAGCACGATGAGTTGTTGTCGGCTGGTACTTCCGTCATGGCGCACGCTCGCCAGTTCCTCGACGAGACGGGCACCGTGATGGTGTTGACAACGAACGACGGCATCATCCTTAACCTCGAAGGTGATGCCGCCACTTCTGCCGCCGCAGCGGAGCGAATCCGGATGATTCCGGGCAGCAGTTGGAGCGAGGCGACGGTCGGCACCAATGCCATCGGGACGGCGCTGGCCATCGGGCAGCCGGTCCAGATCCATTCGGCAGAACATTACTGCGCTGGTATCAAGCGCTGGACCTGTTCGGCTACGGTGGTCAGGGATCCTTACAACAACAGCATTCTCGGCGCGATCGATGTGTCGGGGCTGAACGCAACTTACAACCGCCACAGTCTGGCACTCGTCGTTACCACGGCCAGTCGCATCGAGAGTCGGCTTGCCCGGCGTGAAATGGAGTTGCGCTACCGCCTGCTGGAACTCTGCGTTTCCCGCCTCGGCCGATCGACCAACGATGGCGTGATTCTTCTGGACCGCCGCGGCAACCCGATCAAGGTGTCGGACAAGGCCCAGGCTGCACTCAGCGCACTGAATGCAGCCGGCAAGTCCAGTTCGCCGATCAACCTGTCGACGCTCAAGATCCCCACTTCGTTCAAGAGTGCCGCTGCCGAAAACCTGCCAGACTGGATCAACCGTGATTGGCTGGAGCCGATCATCGAGAACGGGCAGAAACTGGGATCGATCCTGACGATTCCGAATCGCAGTGCTGCGGTGACGCTGCGCAGCGTCGAAACGGTCAGCACCAAGCCAACTTGCTTGAAGAATGAGGCCTTCGAGCGCGTCATTGGCAAGGCCCCCAAGCTTCTCGAAGTCATCGAGTTCGCCCAGCGCCTTTCGAAGTCGACTGTGCCGCTCTTGCTGCTCGGCGAAACCGGTGTGGGCAAGGATGTGTTCGCACGAGCGATCCATGAAACCAGCGCGGCCCGGGAAGCCCCGTTCGTTGCGCTGAACTGTGGTGGGTTCTCACGCGAGTTGCTGACCAGCGAGCTTTTTGGTTACGCCGATGGATCGTTCACTGGTGCGAGGCGTGGCGGAATGATCGGCAAGATCGAAGCGGCCAGCGGTGGCACGCTGTTCCTTGATGAAATCGGCGAAATGCCGATCGACCTACAACCTCACTTCCTGCGAGTCCTGGAAGACGGCGCCATCTTTCGAATCGGAGAGAACAAGCCTCGAAACGTATCGTTTCGGCTGGTTGCGGCAACGAACCGTGATTTGCGCAAGGAAGTTTCCGAGGGCCGCTTCCGCATGGATCTGTTCTATCGCATTGCGGTCGCGTCGATCAACATTCCGCCGCTGCGGGAACGGGCCGAAGACATCCAACTCATCTCCGACTTTCTGCTCGACAAACTGTCGCAGCAACATGCGGTTTTTCGTCCGGTGTTGGATCCAGAAGCGCTGGATTGCCTGAGCCGCCATGCGTGGCCGGGCAACATCCGAGAATTGCGCAATGTGCTCGAGCGAGCCTTGCTGATGTCTTCGGACGCGGTGATCACCAAGGAGTCGTTGCCGCATGAAGTCCGGTTTGCCGAACCCGCAGGGACCCAGCGGCTGGCCTCGGTGTCGCAAGACGGTGAGTTGAAACGCCTGGAGCAGGTTGAAAAGGACACCATCATCTCGATGATCGAACGTCAGAACGGCAACATGACAGCGGTCGCACGAGAACTCGGAATTGCCAAGAGCACGCTCTACGTCAAGCTGAAAAAATTCGATATTGCACTGGCCGGGACTTCGGTCGTTGATGTATCGACTAACGGCTTCGCGGCATGAAGTGTGGCCGGTCGACTTGATGTCGGCACCGATTCAAATCTGAGCCCCCGCCGATTCAATATTGAGCTAGGGGTGGACGCCGACTTTTTGACGGTCTGCTGTGATAAGTGTCGGTTTTGGTCTGGTTCGTTGACCTCCTTGATGCGGTATCAAATGCGCTGGAGAAGATGCGAAGGACGTAGCCCGTAGAGAATTTCCCAGCGCGGCGCCTGATCAGAAGGGTCCCACCAGCCACCCCAAATCATTCAAAAATGGGATCCGAATTACTCCGGATCCCATTTTTTCTTGCGGCGCTGAGTCATGATTACATGCTTACATGCTGAGCGGCTGCCATTGTTCTTGAGCACGCTGCGCAGTGCTGCGGAGGGGGGCCTAGGGCTCTGACGGTTCGGAGTCTCCCGAGTGGCCGTGCCGGCTGGTCGGCGGACAATGAGACAGTCAACCAAGGCGTACGCACATGACCATCGTCAGCGTGTCACCGGGCGATCTTCGCCTTCGCCTCGATCCGTCGTTGCTGGGGTTCGCGGACACTTCCGAGCTGCTCTCGTCGCCGCTGCCCTGGATCGGGCAGGAGCGGGCCGAACAGGCCGCTCGCTTCGGTCTGCAGATGGATCAGCCCGACTACAACCTGTTTGTGCTGGGAGACGTGGGCAGCGGCCGCACCACGCTGATGAACCAGATGATGTCCAGGGAGGCCGCCAGACGCGCGGTCCCGCCGGACCTCTGCTATCTGTACAACTTCGAAGCGCCTGAGCATCCGCGTGCGCTGCGGTTGCCTCCCGGCGAGGGTCGGTTGCTGCGTCAGTTGATGGCTGATCTGGTCAAGACACTGCAGGCCGAGATTCCCAAGCGGCTTCTGGCTGGAGGTGTTCTGGCCGAAAGCGAGCGCATCGAGAACGCCTGCAAGGCCGAGGAAGACCGTGCCTTCGACGAGTTGAGCGCTTACGCCAAGGCGCGCAATTTCGGATTGATGCGTGAGCAGGGGCGCCTGGTCTTCACGCAGTGCGACGACTCGGGGGAGCCTCTCACGGCGGGCAAGGCGCTGGAGCTGACGCGAGAGCAGCGGGCCGATTTCGATGCCGCCGAAAACGCACTTCGTACCGAGATCAGCCGGTTCCTCGAGAAGACGCGCGCCCGGGAACTCGTGATGAACGAGAGCCTGGCGGCGCTGCGGCGGCAGATGATCGAGCCGATGCTGGACCATGCGTTGCAGGAGATACGCAACCAGCTTCGAAAGCAGATCAAGGACTCGGTCAAGCTGGCTCAGTACCTCGACCAGGCGCAGAAGGATGTGCTGGACAACCTCGAGCTGTTCCAGCCCGGCGACGATGCCGAGGAAATGCGCGTTGCGGCGCTGATCGACGTGCTGTCACGGCTGCGCGTGAATGTCGCTGTGGACAACCACGGACTGCAGGGCGCGCCGGTCATCGTCGACGACAACCCTTTGTTCCGCTCGCTGTTCGGCAGCATCGAGTACGCGTCCGAGAACGACGTGCTGGTGACAGATTTTTCGCGCATCCGCGCCGGCAGCCTGCTGAAGGCCCACGGTGGGTTCCTGATGCTGCATCTGCGCGACCTGCTTTCCGATCCGCAGGTATGGGAAAAGCTGCGCCGCTTCCTGCGCAGCGGCCGACTGCAGATCGAGGAGCCGGGGATGGTCTTCGCACCGATTGCCGCGGTGTCGCTGCAGCCCGAGCCGCTGGATGTCGACGTGAAGATCATCCTGATCGCCTCGGCCGAGGACTACTACGCGGCGCAGGAGGGCGACCCCGAGATCGCCCGGCGCTTTCGCTGCAAGGTCGATTTCGCCGACAGTTTCATGGCGACGCCCGACTCGCGCAACGCGACCGCGATCTTCGTGGCCCACACCTGCGGCAAGCTCGGTCTGCCGCACTTCCTGCCGTCGGCCGTGTGCGTGCTGATCGAGGCGACGCACCGCGAGGCAGAGGACCAGACGCGCCAGAGCGCCATTTTCGCCCGCACCGAGGCGCTGGTCATGGAAAGCGCAGCCATGGCGCGCACGCGCGGCGTGACGCGGGTCGATGCGATGGATGTGCAGGCCGCCATTGATGCGCGCGCGCACCGACACGGTTATCCCGAGCAGCGCCTCCAGGAATCCATCGTCGATGGGGAGCGCCTGCTCCAGGTCACCGGTGAGCGGGTCGGTCAGGTAAACGGTCTGACGGTCGTCGACCTGGTCGACTACCAGTTCGGGTTTCCGGTGCGGGTGACCGCGAGTACCCACGCCGGAGAGGAAGGGCTGCTCAACATCGAGCGCGAGGTCGAGTTGTCAGGCCCCATCCATGACAAGGGCGTGCTGATCCTGCACAGCTATCTGTCGGCACTGTTCGCGCACCTGGCGCCGCTCGCGCTGAATGCCTCCGTCGTCTTCGAGCAGGAATACAGCGGCGTCGAGGGCGATTCGGCTTCGTGTGCAGAGTTCTATGCCTTGCTGTCCGCCTTGTCGGGTTTGCCGCTGCGGCAGGGCATCGCCGTCACCGGCGCGGTCAACCAGCACGGCGAGATGCTGCCGGTGGGCGGCATCAACGAAAAGATCGAAGGCTATTTCCGCAGCTGCGAGTTGCTGGGCCTCGATGGCCAGCAAGGCGTGCTGATCCCGAATCGCAACCGACGCCACCTGATGCTCAGCCCGCGCGTGGTCGAGGCGGTCTCGCAAGGTCGATTCCACATCTACACCGCAGACATGGCCGGCGACGGAATGGAACTGCTGACGGGCCGGATTTTCGGCTCTCTCTCTGCGGGCGGTTACCCTGCCGACACCGTGCTGGGCCGGGCGCAGAGGACGCTGCGGGCCTATCGCCAGGCCTGCGAGACCTCGGGCGCGCATCAGCGGCCGTCGGGTTGGCCGCGCGGACCCAGCCCGAGGCGCATCCGGCCCGGCCGACGCTGATCGCTGTGCCGCGATTGACCCCGGTCAATACCGGGATACCGCAGCAAGCGCCTGATCAGAAGTTAAGAAGATTCGCAGATGCGGGAACCCAGAACGTGACTTTGACCCACTTCAATGCGTGGCAGTGCGGCGCGACCGCGCTGGATGTCTGGTCGTCATCCGGACTGTCCGCGCCTGCCTTGATGCAGCGCCAGGCGGTGCGGCTGGCCGACATGCTGCGTTGGGCAGTGAAGCGCTCGCCGCTGTATCGCGGTATGGCCGGACGCATCGATCCGAGTCGACTGAACCTGGACGACTTTCCGGTGGTGACCAAGCCGGAGCTGATGGGGCAGTTCGACGAGTGGGTGACCGACCCCGAATTGCGGCTCGACGAGTTGCGCCGCTTCATCGCCGACCACGACCGCATCGGTGAGGATCACCTGGGCCGCTACCAGGTCTGGGAGAGTTCCGGCAGCTCGGGCGAGCCGGGCGTGTTCGTGCAGGACGCGCAGGCGCTGGCCACCTACGACGCACTGGAAGCATTGCGCCGACCCTTGTTGCAGCCGCTGCGCCGGTGCATCGATCCCTGGTACATGGCAGAGCGGCTCGCGTTCGTCGGTGCGACCACCGGGCATTTCGCCAGCACCGCATCGATCCAGCGCCTGCGTCGACTCAGCCCGTGGATGTCTCGCAACTTCCAGAGCTACTCGTTCATGATGCCGCTGCCGGAACTGGTGGATTCGCTGAACCGTCAAGCACCAACGATCCTGACAACCTACCCGAGCGCTGCCTTGCTGCTTGCCGAAGAGGCCGCAGCCGGTCGATTGCGAATTCCCTTGAACGAGGTCTGGGTCGGTGGCGAAACGCTGACGGCATCCACACGGGACTGCATCGTGCGTGGGTTCGGCTGCCCGGTCAGCCAGAGCTATGGCGCGTCAGAATTCCTGTCGCTGGCTTCTGAATGCCTTCGTGGCCGTCTGCACCTGAACAGCGACTGGGTGATCCTGCAGCCTGTCGACGCGCGGCACCGCCCGGTGCCGGTAGGCGAGACGGGCTTCACGACCTTGCTGACCAACCTCGCGAACCGGGTGCAGCCGCTGATCCGCTACGACCTTGGCGACCGTGTCCGGTTTTCGGAGCACGCCTGCGAGTGTGGATCGGCGCTTCCGGTGATCGAGGTGCAGGGCCGGGTCGACGATCTGCTGGTGCTTGACGACGCTCACGGACATCCGGTGAGTCTGCTGCCGCTGGCATTGACCACGGTGCTCGAAGACGACGCCTGCGTGTTCGACTTCCAGTTGCAGCGGCGCAGCCGCCATGGCTTGTGGCTGTGCATCACCGCCGACGGTGCCGACGGTGCTGCGGCCTTGCAGCGCGCCCGGATGATCCTGGGTCGGTTCCTGAGCGCTCAGGGACTTTCCAACGTGTCGGTCGGTGGCAGCTGCGGAGATCGTGGGCAGACCGGACGCAGTGGCAAGCGGCAGCGCGTGGTGGCCGACCTGCATCGGCACCGCCGAAGTTCCCAAGAAGCAGTTGGTGATCGAGCGAAGCAGTCGCGTTGAATGCGTTGATGCAGCGCAAGTTCCGGGACCGGCGCCTGCGTCAAGCTAAAGAGGTCCCAGTGCAGTGTGTCGGCCCACTCATGCAGCCCAAAACGTGTCTCGTCCGAAGGTTTGCCACGCTGTGGCTGCTGTCGCTGTGCGGCTGCAGTGCATTGCTGCCCAAGGGTCAGTCCGAAGAGTTGTCACCCTTTTCGAAGTACGACGATGCGCGCAGCGCGTTCGTGAAGGTCACGCCTTACAGCACGACGCTGTCGGGCTTGAAGGAGTTGGGTTTCGACGCGCAGGCGAGCACGAACGTCCGCGAGATCGCGTACCCGCAGTTCATGTCGCTGGTCGCCGAAAGTCCGTACCTGCCGATGGAGCAGCTGGATGTCGGCATACGCGACTGCATCTCTGCGGGGGCACGCTGTCGCGCCTACGTGTTCCAGTTCGGGCACCAGTCGCGAAACCGGACCGGCAGCTTCTGGCTCGACTTCTTCAACTTCTACCGCGTCACCCACACATCTGGCTGGCGCTTCCAGGGCGTGGTGCTGGTGCGCGACGACAACCTCGTGCTGTTCCGCAACCATTCCGGCGAGCCGAACATCGAAAAAAACGAGGTTCGGCGCAATCCGCTCGGTCCGTTGCAATCGTTCGGCGAGACCGTGCCCTGAATTGCTCTCGATCGACGGCGTTGCGCCTGTCGCCGTTTTCAGCTCGGGTGGGCGAGTGGCTTCAGGCTGGCAAGGCGAGGGCGATTCCGATCGAGTCGGCATCGGTGTTCAATGGATCGGTCACGAAGCCGTTGCTGCGGATGAGTTCGAGCATCGGACCGTTCTCGCGCATGACCCGGCCCACCATGCGCTGCGTCCCGCGCGCCGACAGGTACGAAATCATCTTGCGCATCAGCAGCTGGCCGAGCCCGTGCGCCTTCAGGTCCGATCGCACGATGATCGCGAATTCGGCATCGATGTTGTCGGGGTCGGATACTGCTCGAACCACGCCCAGCGTCTGCTGTGTGCCATTGGCGGCGGTACGCACAGCAATGAAGGCCATCTCGCGCGCGTAGTCGATCTGCGTCAGGCGGGCCAGCTCGCTGCGCGGGAGCTCGCGCCGTGAACTGAAGAACCGCAGCCGCAGGTCGTTCGGTTCCAGGCAGTCGAGGAAGGCGCGGTGCTGTGGTTCGTCCTCCGGACGAATCGGCCTCAGCACGATGGATTCACCTTGCCAGAGCACGGTTTCGACCCGTTCGGCGGGGTAGGGCGTGATGGCGAAGTGCGCCGCCCCGGCCGGCTTCTCGCGGCTCAGACGAACGCGCGCATCGAGTGCGATGACGCCTTCGTGATCCGCCCACAGCGGGTTGATGTCGAGCTCGGCCAGTTCGGGCAGATCGGCCAGCATCTGCGACAGCGCGATCAGCACATCGCAGATGGCGTCGATCCGCGCCGGCGGGTGATCGCGGTAGCCGGCGAGCAGCCTGGCAACACGGGTGCGCGACACCAGCTCACGAGCCAGCACCCGGTTCAGCGGCGGCAGCGCGATCGCGCGATCGGCCAGCACCTCAACCGCCGTGCCGCCCTGGCCGAACAACAGCACCGGGCCGAACAACGGGTCGATGCTCGCCCCGACGATCAACTCCTGCGCCATCGGCCTGGATGCCATCGGTTGCACGCTGAAACCAGCCAGTCGCGCGTTCGGCTCTGCGGCACGCACGCGCACCAGCATGGCTTCGGCAGACCGCCGCAGAGCGGCCTCGTCATGCAGGTTGAGCGCGACGCCGCCGACGTCCGACTTGTGGCTGATGTCCGGCGACAGGATCTTGAGCACGACCGGGTAGCCCAGGGTGCGTGCAGCATCCACCGCCGCGTCAGCCGATGCCTCGACCGACACCGTGGGGACGGTCGGGATGCCATAGGCCTGGAGCACGGCCTTGGCCTCGAGTTCGTTCAGCATGTCGCGGCCGGCGGCGAGCGCGGCCTCGATCGGCACCCGCGCAGCAGCGACGTCGGGCGGGCCGTTTTCGCTCGCGGTGGGCGCTTCAAGAAGCAGCGTCTGGTTGCGTCGATAGGTCGCGAGCATCGCAAAGGCGCGCACCGCATCCTCGGGCGTCGCGTAGTCGGGCACCCCGGCCTCGCCGAAGATCCGGCGCGCCTCGGCCACCGCCCAGTCGCCCAGCCAGCAGGCCATCACGCGACCGGCCGCCTGGCGCGCGATCGGGGCACACGCGCGGGCGATGTCGTCGCTGCGCACGATGGCGGTGGGCGCGTGCATGAACAGCACGGTGCCGCCGCTGCGATCGGCCAGCAACGCCTGCAGCGTCTGCGTGTAGCGCTGCACCGGGGCATCACCGATGATGTCGACCGGGTTGCCGTGCGACCAGGTCGCCGGCAGCACCGCGTCGAGCTGCGCGATCAGGCTGGCCGGCAACTCGCGCAGTACGACGCCGGCCGGCGCTGCGGCGTCGGCCGCCATCACGCCGGCACCCCCGCCGTTGGTCATCAGTGTCAGGCTCTCGTCGCCGGGCCACGGCACGCTGGTCGTCAGTGCCTGCCGGTGCCCGAAGTGCGCGAGCGTCTCAGCCGCCAGGAACAAGTCCTGCAGCGTGTTCACGCGCAGCATCCCGGCGCGTCGGATCGCGGCGTCGAACACGATGTCCGAGCCGGCCATCGCGCCGGTGTGCGATGCCGCCGCCTTCATGCCGTGCCCCGCGCGGCCGGCCTTGACGACGATCACCGGCTTGTTGCGCGCGGCCGCCCGCGCGGCCGACATGAACTTGTGTGGCGATTCGATCGATTCGATGTACAGCAGGATCGAGCGGGTGCGGGCATCGCTGGCCAGGTGATCGAGCAGGTCGCCGAAGTCGACGTCGGCGCGCTCGCCCAGCGACACCAGGTGCGAGAACCCGATGCGCCGCGATTTCGCCCAGTCAAGCACTGCGGTGACCAGCGCGCCCGACTGCGACACGAAAGCCATGTCCCCCGCCAGCGCATCGGTGTGCGCAAAGCTCGCGTTCAATCCGATGTGCGGGCTCAGCAGTCCGAGACAGTTCGGGCCCAGAAGGCGCAGCACATGGGGCCGGGCCGCATCACACATCGCCTGCTTTTGCGAGGCGCTCAGGCCGGCGGTCATCACGATCGCCGCACGGGTTCCGAGTCGACCCAGCGCGTCGATGACCTCAGGTACGGTGTCCGGCGGAGTGCACAGAACCGCCAGATCGGGAATCTCCGGCAGGTCCGCCGGACTCGCGTAGACCGCCACGCCATCGAGCATCGCGTGCTTTGGATTCACGCCGTAGATCGGCCCGTTGAAGGTACCGACACGCAGGTTGCGCCACACCGTGGCGCCGACGCTGCCGACGCGATCCGACGCGCCGATCACGGCGACCGAGTGCGGTTCGAGCAGGCGATCGAGGTGGCGGATGCTCATGCGCGGCGCACGGCGTCAGCCGAGACCGGCACGGCGCAACCGGGCGTTCAGCGCGTCGATCTCATCGAGCAGGTCGAGCACGAGCGCCGCGCCGACGACACCGAGTTCGAGGTCCCTCAGCAGCCGAAGCGCAGTGCGCGCTCGGCGCAGCGAAGTGCCTGCGAACTGCCAGTCGTCGGGGCCACTGCCGACGGGATCGAGCACCCCCTCGTGGACCAAAGTCGTCAACTGCATGCGGTCGGTCTGGCAGGCCTGGCACAGCGCGTCGAGCGTGAAGTAGATGCTGTCGTCGACCACGATGGCATCGACGATCATGGGCCGGGAATCAGAGTTGTTGTTCATCGCATCAGTCCGGCGCGCGGGTTGAAATCGGCATGGGCCTGCGCCAGTGCGGCGTAGGCATCGCGGTCGTCCTGGGTCTCCACCGGTGGGGCGGTGACCTGCAGCACGGCATACAGGTCGCCCGGCGTGGGCCCGGGCAAGCCCTTGCCCCTGAGCCTCAGCTTGCGGCCCGACCACGATCCGGCCGGGATGCCCAGTTCGAGCGCACCGTCGGGTGTGGGCACGGGCACACGGGCGCCGAGCGCGCCTTCCCACGGGGTGATCGGCAGGTCCAGGTACAGGTCGCGGCCGTCGAGGCGGAAGTGCGCATGCGGCTTGATCGAGATTTCGAGGTACAGGTCGCCGGCCGGCCCGCCACCGTGCCCCGGGCCACCCTGTCCGGCCAGACGCAGCTGCTGCCCATCGCGCACGCCCTTCGGGATGTTCACCTCCAGCTGCCGCTCGTGCAGCATCGCCTGGCCCTGATCGTCGATCACCGGCATGCGCAGCGAGATCGTGCGGCGCGCGCCACGGTAGGCGTCTTCCAGGTCGATCTGCACCTTGGCGTGGTGATCGGCTGCAGATCCACCCGAACGACGCGTCTCGGGTGCGGTACGTCCCCGGTGGCCGAAGATCGATTCGAAGAAGTCGCTGAACGCGGCATCGTCTGCGGGCCCGCCGTTGCGTCCGCTGAACTCGAAGCCGCCATCGGGCGGGGGCTCGTAGCCTTGTCCTCGTTCACGTCGCCGGCCGATTTCGTCGTAGGCGGCGCGCTTTTCCGGATCGCTCAGCGCCTCGTAGGCTTCGGACACGTCCTTGAATCGGGCCTCGGCGTCGGCCTCCTTGCTGACATCCGGATGGAACTTGCGCGCCAGCTTGCGATAGGTGCGCTTGATTTCCTCAGGCGTCGCGGTGCGCTCGATGCCGAGGATGGCGTAGTAGTCCTTGAACTCCATGTGCGTGGCTGCCTGTTGTCGCGCGTTGCGTCATGCCGTGGTCACCATGGCCAAGTCATCCGGGGCGTCGTATCCGCTCAATCATCGTAGGTGTCGCTTCGTGACGCAATGTTGATGCGGCGCAAGCCCGATGCCTGCTGCCGGCGCATTGCGTCAGTCGAGCGAACACGCTCCGTTGGAGTCGAACGGTCGTCTTGCCTTGCGACAGATCAAACACCCGCCACCGACGAGTTGCAAACTTCCACCATGGACACAACCGGTGCCAGCATCACGTCCGTCGATCGCACGATGGTCGAGGCGTTGTGCGCGCACTTGCAGGCGATGTCCGGGCAGCCCGTCGAGATGCTGGAAACCCACATCTCCTGGATCCTGCTCAACGGATCGCTCGCCTACAAGCTGAAAAAGCCGGTCCGCCTGCCATTCCTCGACTTCACCGAGTTGGAGTCCCGCAGGCGTTGCTGCGAGCTGGAGTTGCGGCTGAACCGGCGCCTCGCGCCGGTCCTGTACCTCGATGTGGTGCCGATCTGTGGCACGGCGGAATCCCCGCGCATCGATGGCATCGGCGATCCCATCGATTACGCGGTTTGCATGAGGCGCTTCGCGGCCGGCGCCTTGCTGAGCGAGCAGCTCTCAGCCGGGCACCTGCAGGCGGCGCAGGTTGAGCAGCTCGCGCAACGGCTGGCCGATTTCCACCGCGATGCGCCGGTCGCTGCTCGCAGCTCGGGTCACGGCTCGCCGGAACAGATCTCGAAGGCCGCGACGACCGTGCTCACACAGCTTGAATCGGTCGGTGATGTCACCCAGTTGCGCGTGTTGCGAAACTGGGTTGTCGAGCAGGCCCGAGGACTGGCTGCTGTGTGGCTGTCGAGGCGTGCTGGCGGTGCGATTCGCGAAGGCCATGGCGACCTCCACCTGGCCAACGCAGTGCAGGTCGGTGTCGAGGTGCTGGCTTTCGATTGCATCGAGTTCGACCCCGAGTTGCGATGGATCGACGTCATCAGCGACCTGTCCTTCCTGACCATGGACCTGCAGGCGCATGGCCGATCCGATCTGGCCTTCAGTGCCCTGGACGCCTACCTGCAGCGCAGCGGCGAATATGCCGGGCTGCCAGTCCTGCGCTTTTACGAGGTCTACCGAGCGCTCGTGCGGATGTTGGTCACCGGACTTCAGGCAAGGACCGGTGCAGACAGTGACAGGACGAAGGTGCCCGACTACCTGGCCTGCGCGTCGCGGCTGATCCAGGGCAGTCGGGGCGGACCACGGCTCATGATCACGCACGGCCTGTCGGGATCCGGGAAGTCAACGCTCGCCCGTCAGTTGCTGGAGCTCGTCGGTGCAGTCCGTGTGCGCTCGGACGTCGAGCGCAAGAGGCTGTTTGGCCTGGATGCGCTGCAACGCTCTGCGGACCAGGATCTCGATCTGTACACGCCATCGGCGACCCGGCGCACCTTCGAGCGGCTGGCCGGTTGCGCCCGCGATGGGCTGCGCGCCGGCTTCCCCGTCATCGTCGATGCTGCGTTCCTGCGACGCAGTGAACGGCAGGCGTTCCGGGCGCTGGCGGCCGAAATGAACGTGCCGTTCTCGATCCTTGACTGTCAGGCAAGCGAAATCGTGCTGTCGAGACGTCTGCTCTCGCGCGGCGCCGCCGGCACCGATGCGTCAGAAGCCGACGCATCGGTGCTGAAGCGACAACTGCATTGGCGGGAGCCACTCGATGCCCATGAGCAGTTGCGGGCCATCGGGGTCTCCACCGAAGTCGGCATCGACATCGCCGCTCTGGGCGAACGTTGGTTGGCTGCAACCTGAGCGGTCGCCTGGCAAACCTCACGGCGCATCGGGAATCGGCCGACGTATCAGCCCCGCAGCTTGATCTCACGCAACCCGATGTGGCCACCGTTTCCTATATTGATCGACTGTGCAGATCGCGCTGTCGAAGTCTGTGCGACCGCAGCGAAGCGAGTTGCACGCTCGAACCACAAGGAGTCCCACGATGGATGAAATCAGATCGATCCTGCTGCACCTGGATGCGTCGACTGCCGCCACGAAGCGCTTGCGCGTGGCGCATCTGTTGGCTGCCACGCATGGCTCGGAGCTCGAGGTGCTGTACGCGGTGACCCCGGCCCTGCTGCAGTATCCGCTGGCGGCTTCAGCCGACAGCCAACTGGCGGGCCTGCTCGCCGCGCTTGATGTCGAGACCCGCGCACGCGTGCGCGCCGCCTTCGAGCGCGAACGGCTGCATGTGGGCCTCCCGAACCTCCCATGGAACGAGACCGACGACGGTCCGTTGCTGGCCTTCAAGCGTCAGGCCTTCGAGGCGGATCTGCTGGTGCTGGCTCAGGTGAATCCGGACGACACCCAGTCGTCGCAGGTGCCGGCAGATTTCGCGCCGTCGGTGCTGATCGAGACCGGCAAGCCTGCCTTGATGCTGCCCTACATCGACACCGGGTCCGAGCTTGGGCAGACGGTCCTGATCGCCTGGAAGGATTCGGCGGCATCGGCCCGCGCCGTGACTGCCGCGTTGCCCATGTTGCGACTGGCGAAATCGGTGCACGTGGCCTCGTGGGAAGAGCCCGGAGGCCCTCATGCCGGCGAGCCCCTGACGGTCGAGCGCTTTCTGAAACGGCACGGCGTCGCCGCGAAGGTTCACCGCTGCGGCCGTTCGACCGCCGAAATCGGCGAATTGCTGCTGTCGCTGGCGGCCGACGTCCAGGCTGATTTGCTGGTCATGGGCTGTTACGGCCACAGCCGAGCGCGCGAATGGCTGCTGGGCGGCGTCACGCGCACGATCTTCCAGTCAATGACCTTGCCTGTGCTGATGTCGCACTGAGGTGGCAGGGCCACAGCGAGGACCGGGTCGATGCCGTCCCGGTCGATTTGCCCCAGGGGCGGCGCGTCGTGCGCGAATGTTCTCAAGGTATTGATTCCGAGGTCGATAACCGAATCTGCGGTGCCACTGCCCTTCTGAGGAAAACACGGAGACATGCATGCGGGTCCTGGTCGTCTTTTTCGCCAATTCTGGTCACACGCGGTATGTGGCGTCCGAGATCGCCCGTCGCTGTGGGGCCGAGATGGAAGAAATCCTCGATGCGCGCCCGCACGCCGGCGCCTGCGAGGCGTTGCGCTACATCCGGGATTCGCTCATCGGGGCGACGCCGCCGATCGAGGCGGCACTCAAGGATCCGGCCGACTTCGATCTGGTGATCCTGGGAACACCGGTGTGGGCGTGGCGCGTGGCCTCGCCGATGCGCTCGTATGTCCGGCACAACGCTCAGCGGTTCAAGCAGGTCGCCTTCTTCTGTACCGAAGGCGGGGTGGGAGACCAGCTCGTCTTCACCGAGTTCGGCCACCTGTGCGGTCGCACTCCGATCGCGACGTATCAGGTGATCGAACCGTATCTGTCAGAACCGATTCAGCAAGCACCTTTGCTTGAGTTCATGGCGCGCCTCAAAACCACCTGACCGTCAGCGCCGACCCGTCGCCTCGCCCTACTTCTCCCGAAGTGCCTTCCAGCCTTGGGTGTGCATGCAGACCACAAAGGCCCGAGTCACCTGCTGTGTCTTGTTGTCGGGCTTGTGGGCGTCACCGAGCTGGGTCACACAGTCTCTCGTGTCTGCTTCCATCGCCTCTCGGCCGGCGCCCAGCTTCCACCATGAGCTGACCTTGTAGACATCCAGTGGGTTCGGGGGTGGTGCGGGCGAGGGGCCGTTGCTCGCCGACGGCTTGCGACCCGGGTCGGCGGTTGCCAGACTTGAATTGGCTGACTTGACTGGATCTGCCGCCGGGGGTTTGACGGCATCGTTCCTGGCTTCGTCGATGCCCGGACTTCGGTTGTCAGAAGTGACGCTTGCCGTGGCGAACAACTCCATATCGTCGAGCCTCTTCACCACCCAGCCGTTTTCTTCGAGGCATTTCTCGATGGCCTGGTCGCCGCCAGCGGACTGACACGATTTCTTCGTCGCATCAAGGTCCTGCGCTGACGCTCCTCGCTTGTACGAAAGCTCGCCGCAGCCGGTCATCGACAAGGCAATCAAGCCCACAGACAAGAACGTTTTCATCGGCCACTTCCACGCGGTGAATCGATCGCCAGGGATTCTCTTGGGACGATTGTGAGCGGTCGAGAATGCAAAGGAACTACGCAATTCGACGTACGCGAGGTCAAGGAAATGCGCACCCAGCCCGCAGTGCCGCAGGCGAGTGCACCGCAAACGCAGGTTCCAACCACAGACCTACACTCGGCTGCGATCGGTTGAAATTTGTGGAGAAAGACATTGGGACAGGCAAGGATCAGAGGCTCGCGGGACATCAGAGTCGCAGAGGCGATCACCAAGGCAGACCGACTGAAGCCACCAGTCATTGCTTGCAATTCGTGCAAGATTGAGCTGACCGAAATCGCGTCGCTGGATGCCAGCGGCCTCAAGGGAATCGAAGCGGCCTTTGGCGCCCACTGCGTCGCCTGTGATCAGGACACCTGGGCGGTGCGCGGCGAGATCGCGGCAGTGCAGGCTTTCTATGTCGCCCTTGAGAAAGCTGCGGGCGCAAAAGTTCAGCTGGGTATTGCCAAGCCGCCAGCACCAACTTGAAGCGCGTAGCTGGGGACGAGTCGATGGGTCAACGTGGGGCAGCTTGGGCCAGCGTCATCACCCTCACGTTCGGCCACATCACCCGATAGCCCGAGCAACAGCGGCCTGCCGGAACAAGTCCCACCGAATCCTTGCGTAAATGGTGAGTCGCTCTCGAAACACCACGCTCCTCGACGGGTATGCCCTGTGTGCAAATCGTGTTCGCCTGGGTACGTTCGCAATCTGCTTGTGTCGGCAACAAGATAGAGAAATATGTTTTGAATCAACAACATAACGCATGGCGATTGAGTGTGGCCCCGATGATGGACTGGACGGACAGGCATTGCCGCTACTTCCATCGGCTGCTGACCAAGCGCACGCGGCTGTACACGGAGATGGTGACCACCGGCGCGCTGATCCACGGCGACGTGAAGCGGCACCTCGAGTTCAATGCCGAGGAGCATCCGCTGGCGTTGCAGCTCGGCGGCAGCGAGCCGGCCGATCTGGCGCATTGCGCGCGTCTGGCCGAGGATTGGGGCTACGACGAGGTCAACCTGAATTGCGGCTGCCCGAGCGAGCGCGTGCAGCGCGGTGCATTCGGTGCCTGCCTGATGGCCGAGCCGCAACTGGTGGCCGATGGCGTGAAGGCGATGCGCGATGCTGTGTCGATTCCGGTCACGGTGAAGCACCGCATCGGCATCGACCGCGGTGATAGCTACGACTTCGTGCGCGACTTCGTCGGCACACTGTCCGACGCGGGCTGCGAGGTCTTCATCGTGCACGCGCGCAACGCCTGGCTGAAGGGTCTCAGCCCGAAAGAAAACCGCGAAGTGCCGCCGCTGCGCTACGAGTTCGTCTACCGGCTCAAGCGCGACTTTCCGGCGCTCACCATCGTGTTGAACGGCGGGGTCACCTCCGACGAGCAGATCACGGAACACTTGCAGCATGTCGACGGCGTGATGCTGGGCCGCGAGGCCTACCACCGGCCGTGGTGGCTGGCCGGGTGGGACGAGCGGCATTTCAGTGATGCTCCGTCTGCGCTGGACCGAGATGCGGCCGAGGCAGCGATGGTCGATTACATGCAGCGCTTGGTGGCGCAGGGCGAGCCGTGGACGCGCGCCTCGCGTCACATGCTCGGGCTGTGGAACGGCATTCCGGGTGCTCGCCATCGGCGGCAGGTCTGGTCGGACCATCGGCGCAAGGACGATCCGCCATCTGCGGTTTCGCTCGCGGCGCGGTCCCCGCTGGAATCTGCTGGCAAAGTCTGAGGGGTCATCGTCGCCAGCGAGCTGTTCTTGCCGGCGCCACCGATGATCCTCAGTCCAGCATCGCTTCCAGCCCGCTCGTCAGTTCGGCCAGCGGTGGCATCGACGGCAGGCCGCTCGCGGTCTCGAAGCCTAGGGTGCCTTCCTGAGCGAGCCACGTCACCGGCAGTCCCATCGTTCGGCCCAAGGCGCTGGGGCAACTGGCCAGTGCCTGCGCCGCATCGAGGTTGAGCATCGACACGCGCGAACGCCAGGCGGCGATGTGCACCAGGCTGCCGATTTCTGACGAAGCGCTTGCGTGCATCGGATCGGCCACCACCCGCAGGGCGTCGCTCACCTCGGCCGGAAACTTCCAGCGCGCGGCCAGCTCGGCGCCCACCTCACCGTGGTGATAACCCAGACGGGTCTGTTCCAGCGCGGTACGTTCGAATGCCAGCGGGTGGCATTCGGCATCCAGCGGCTTCATGGCGGACGGTGCCGCCGCGTGCATCACCAGGTGCCCCACGCCGTGCACCAGGCCGACGGTGAAGGCGAGGTCGGCGTTGCGATCGACCGCCTGCGCCAGCCAGCGAGCGCCGCAAGCGGTGTGCAGGCTGTGGCGCCAGAACTGTGGCAGGTCCAGACCGGGCACCGCCTTGAATGCGCCGGTCACGCTGCAGCCGATGACCAGATTGCGAATCATCACGAAGCCCAGCATGCGGATGGCGTCGTCCACCGAGGCGACCTGGCGTGAGACATGGAAGTAGGCCGAGTTGGCCAGCCGCAGCGTCTTGGCGCTGAGCACCGGATCGGCAGACAACTGGCGGGCGATCTCTTCCACCGCGACGTCTTCACGGCTGAAGCTCTGGATCAGCTCCTGCGCCACCTTGGGGATCGTGGGCAGGGCCTGCGGGGTGTCGAACAGGGCGGCAATGGACACGGTAAGACTCCCCAGAACGAGTTCGGATGTGATCAGTTGAATATGGAGCCTGGCGACGTGTCGAAAGCCTGCAATTGACTGGTGTTTATGCAACAGCAGGACGCTTCGATCGATTGCGAGCTGTGTCAGCCTGAGAGCCGTTGAGACAACCGATCGGGAACATCATGAAAAGCAAGCCCGTCCGCTCTGCAGCGGCTCCTGCCTGGGCCACCTGGCCCGGCTTCGAGTACGCCGTCGATGCCATGGAGCGCAGCGTGTTGTTCCTGGACACCCTTCGCGAACGTGGCAACCGCTACGTGGCGCATCAGGATGACGGCGCTCCACCGCTGCTGAAGTTCAGTCACGAGCTGCTGGTCGATGGCCGCACGCTGCCCCGACCCTGCAACTACGCGCTGCTGCACATCCTTCCACCGGATGACGTTCCCACTCGCCCGACGGCACGGCCATTGGTGGTGGTGGACCCGCGTGCCGGCCACGGCCCGGGCATCGGTGGTTTCAAGAATGACTCCGAAGTGGGTGTTGCGCTGCGCGCCGGGCACCCGGTGTACTTCGTGACATTCCAGCCGCAGCCGGAGGAGGGGCAGACCCTCTTCGACGTGATGAATGCCGAGGCGATCTTCCTCGAGGAGGTCATCGCGCGCCACCCGAAGGCGAACGGCAAGCCCGTCGTCATCGGCAATTGCCAGGCCGGCTGGGCCATGTCGATGCTGGCCTCGGTGCGGCCCGAACTGTTCGGCCCGTTGATGATCGTGGGCTCGCCGCTGTCCTACTGGGCCGGTGGCGACAAGATGAACCCCATGCGCTACAGCGGAGGCAGCCTGGGCGGGGCCTGGCTGGCGTCGATGACATCCGACCTGGCCGGCGGCCGTTTCGATGGCGCGAACCTGGTCGAGAACTTCGAGAAGCTCAACCCGGCCAACACGCTCTGGAGCCGCCACTTCAAGCTGTGGGCCAACGTCGACACCGAGGCCGAGCGCTTCCTGGAGTTCGAGCGCTGGTGGGGTGGCTACTTCCGCATGAGCGGTGCCGAGATCGAGACGATCGTCGAGAACCTCTTCGTGGGCAACAAGCTCGCGTCTGGCCAGGTGATGACCGATGATCGGCGCGTCGATCTGCGCAACATCACCGCGCCGGTGGTTGTCTTCGCGTCATGGGGCGACAACATCACTCCACCGCCGCAGGCGCTGAACTGGATCATCGACGCCTGGGGCAGCGAGCGTGCCATCGCCGCCGCGGGACGCGTCATCGTCTACGTTCTGCACGAGAGCGTCGGGCACCTGGGCATCTTTGTCGGAGCGGATATCGCCCGCAAGGAGCACGATCAGATCGTCACCTCGCTCGACGTCATCGATCACCTGCCGCCCGGCCTGTACGAGATGAAGGTGGTCAAGAAAGACGGTGAGAACGTGCAACGCTGGGACGACCTGGAGCCCGGCAGCTACAGCGTGAGTTTCGAACACCGCACGATGGCCGACATTCAGGCGATCAATCCCGAGGGCCGCGATGAAGAACAGCTGTTCTCGACCGTTGCCAAGTTCTCCGAGATCAACAGTGCGCTCTACAAGACCTGGGTTCGGCCCTGCCTGTCAGCCTTGCCGCTGCGTCCGCTGGGCGACGCGATGACGCAGATGCATCCGCTGCGCCTGCAGCGTCAGATGTTCACCGACTCCAATCCGATGGCTGGGCCCATCAAGGCGTTGGCCGGCAAGGTTCGCGAGAGCCGGCATGCCCTGCCCGACGACCATCCGGGTCGCGTGTGGGAACAGGCCTTCTCCAAGTCGATCGAGAGCAGCCTCAACACATACCGCGATCTGCGTGATCAGGCCACGGTGCAGTGGACGCGTCTCGTCTACGGTCCGCTGGGCATCGGTGCCTGGCTGCCGCCGGATGTGCCGGCGGAACAGGTGGCAGCGGCCCGTGCGCAGGCCGAGATCGATGACGTGCGGCGTGAGTTGCTGCCGCACATCGGCGAGGGCGGTTTTGCGCAGGCCGTCTGCCGCGTGGTGCTGGCCGGCATGGTTTCCATCGGCACGTTCGAGCGACGCAGTTTCCGTCTGGCGCGGCTGCTGTCGGATTTGCGCGTGGTCGAGGGTGATCAAGGCAGCGGACTTGGCACGGCCATCGACTGGCGCCGGTTGTTGCGCGAGGAGGCACGCATCGCGGCGGTGGCGCCGATCGAAGCGCTCAACGCGCTGGGCGACATGCTGCCCGACCCGGCCTCGCGCGAGCGCGCCCTGGCGGTGGCCGCTGCGGTGATGATGATCGAGCCGACGCTCGCCAACCCGCGCTCGGAGATCATCGAGTTGCTGATCAACACGCTGGATGTCGAACCCGAACGCGTGATGGACCTGGCCTGCAAGCTCACGCATCCGCTCGGGCTGGCGGCGACACCGGACACCCAGGTCGTGACGGCCAAGCGTGCCCGTCAACCTCGCATCTCCGGCGTTCTTGCGCGCAAGCCTCGCGTGCGCGCTGCAGCATCCAACCGGGGCCTGCGTACCTGATCGACGGGTCTCAAACAGCGGGAAAGGTCGACGGGTTCAAAACGCGGCCGCGTAGCGCGCCATCTCCCACGGGCTGACGTGGCGCGTGTACTCGGTCCACTCGGCACGCTTGAGGCGGATGAACTCGCTTGAGAGGGTCTTGCCCAGCGCCGCGCAGATCACGTCGTCGCGTTCCAGCGCATCCAGGGCGCTCGACAGGCTTTGAGGCAGCACCGCGATGCCGCGCTCGACGATCTGCGCCAGCGACAGCACGAACAGATCGTCGGTGCATGCCGGACCCAGGTCGAGCCGACGGTCGATGCCGTCGAGCCCGGCGGCAACCATCGCGGCGGTGGCCAGATACGGGTTGGCGGAGGCATCCGGCACGCGCCACTCGAAGCGACCCTTCAACGTGCGGACCAGCGCGGTGCGGTTGTTCGGCCCGTGAGCCACATAGGACGGCGCCCAGGTGGTGCCGGTGATCGATTCGCCGACGGTGAGGCGCTTGTAGCTGTTGACCGTGGGTGCGGCGATCGCGCACAGCGCGTCGGCGTGGTGCAGCACGCCGGCAATGAACTGGCGGCCCAGCAGCGAAAGATCCTGCGATGCATCGTCGAACACGCAACGTGTATCCAGCCCGATGGTGCCGGCTGCTGCCGCGCGCCACAGCGAGACATGGAAGTGCATGCCGCTGCCCGGCTGGTTGGCGAACGGCTTGGGCATCATTGAGAACACCATGCCGTGCTGCTCGGCCAAGGTGTGCGCGGCCATCTTGAACAGCATCAGGTGGTCGGCGCTGGTGAGCGCTTCGGCGTGATGAAAGTTCAGTTCGTACTGGCCGTGCGCGTCTTCGTGGTCGATCTGGAACACGTCGAGCCCGCAGCGTGTCAGACCGTCGGCGAGCTGATGCAGGAAGTCCTGCTGGCGCGGCAGGCTCTTCAGGTCGTACGACGGCTTGTCGAGCCGGTCGTGCGGGTCGGCGGGCTCGAAGCCGCCGGCCGTGCGGCGCAGCAGAAAGAACTCGGGTTCGATGCCGGTGCGCAGGCTCCAGCCGCGTTCGGCCAATCGTGCCAGCTGTCGCTTCAAGATCTGGCGCGGGCAGGCATCGAACGGTTCCCCGGCAACGAAGCCATCGCAGACGACACGGGCGACGCCCGGCATCCAGGGCAGGGCGCGGGCGGATTCGATCTGCCCCCGGCCGTAATACTCGGCGCGTGGTCCGGTGCGCGGCAGGCCGGTGCCCCAGATCGATGGGCCGGCGAAGCCGACGCCTTCTGTCATCAGCAGTTCGAGCTGGTTCAGCGGCACCAGCTTGCCGCGCGCCACGCCGTTCACATCGGTGAATTGGGCCATCAGGCTGTGCACGCCATCGGCGGCCAGGCGTTCGCGCAGCGTCTGTACGGTGGCTGGCGTGATGGCCGCAGAAGAGGTCTTCATCGACTCACGACGGCTGGACGGCTTCTCGCAAAGCTCCGGTGAGCAGGCCCAGGGCTTCATCGAAATGCGCAGTCGGAATCGTCAACGGGAACATGAAGCGCACCACGTTGCCGTAGATGCCGCAGGTCAGCACGATCAGGCCTCTCGCCAGGGCAGCGGCCTGCACCCGCTTGGTGAAGTCGGCATCGGGTTCGCCGGTGCCAGCTCGGTTGAACTCAACCGCAACCATGCCACCGAGCCCGCGCACGTCGGCGATCTGCGGGACCTCACCGCGCAGGCTTTCCAACAGTGCCTTCAGCCGATCACCGAGTTGCCGCCCGCGCTCGGGCAGGCCTTCTTCGGCCATCACCTCGATGACGGCGTGGGCCGCCGCGATGGCCAGCGGGTTGCCCGCATAGGTGCCGCCCAGGCCGCCTGGGTTCGGCGCATCCATGATCTCGGCGCGGCCGGTCACCGCCGACAGCGGCAGCCCGGCGGCCAGCGACTTCGCGCTGACCAGGATGTCGGGCACGACGCCCAGCGACTCGAAGTGCTGCATTGCGAACAGCTTGCCGGTGCGGCCGAAGCCGGTCTGCACCTCGTCGGCGATCATCACGATGCCGTGCTCGTTGCAGAGTTCGCGCAGCCACTGCACGGCAGCGGGCTGGATCACGTTGAAGCCGCCTTCGCCCTGCACCGGCTCAAAAATAATCGCCGCCACACGGCTCGGTTCGATGTCGGCCTTGAACAGTTGCTGGACGGCCTTCTTCACCTCCTCGAGGTTCGCGCAGTGGCAAGGAAAAGGCACGTGGTACAGCTCGGGCGGGAACGGCCCGAACTGCGCCTTGTACGGCTGCACCTTGCCGGTCAGCGCGACCGCGAACAGGCTGCGGCCGTGGAAGGCCCCGCTGAACGCGATGACACCCGCACGGCCGGTGTGCGCGCGGGCAATCTTGATCGCGTTCTCGACCGCTTCGGCGCCGGTGCTGAACAGCGCGGTCTTCTTGGCATGCTTGCCCGGCGTCAGCGCGTTGAGTTTTTCGGCGAGCGCGATGTAGCCCTCGTACGGAACGACCTGGTAGCAGGTGTGGGTGAAGCGCTTGAGCTGCGCCTCGATGGCCGCGACGATCTTCGGGTGGCGGTGGCCGGTGTTCATCACCGCGATGCCGCCAGCAAAGTCGATGTAGCGGCGGCCCTCGATGTCCCACAGCTCGGCGTTCTCGGCGTGGTCGGCGAAGAAGGAGCCCATCACGCCGACACCGCGCGGCGTGGCGGCGGCCTTGCGGGCCATCAGTTGTTCGTTTGGGGAGTGGTTCATGTCAGTTGCTCCACCGTGCGTCGCGCGACCCACGACCTCTGAGACGGGCGGGTGATGTGGGCGCGCGTGCCGGGGCCACTGGGTACCTCTCTCCGCGAATGTCCCCCGGCTTCGCCTCCTCCTTTATTTCGCTGCGTGAGATACCCAGCGTCCCCGGCACGGGTGACGGCGTCTTGTATTCGTCGATCAGCCACGGTGCTGCTGGATCACGTCGGCGGCGTGCGCTGCGCAGCGAAATAAAGAAGGAGGCCGCAGGCCGGGTGACATTCGCGGAGCAGCGCACGCCGTCGGCGTGATCTCGCGCCTCATCAACCAGCAGACAGGGAATTGAGGAGGTCGGTTTCATTTCAGTCTCCTTCCGACAGGTCGGTGGACACGTCTCACATCATCCACCGTCTATGCGAAGCCACGTCGTCTTCAGCTCGGTGTATTTGTCGAAGGCGTGCAGCGACTTGTCGCGTCCGTTGCCGCTTTGCTTGAAACCACCGAAGGGCACGGTGATGTCATCTTCGTCGTACTGGTTCACGTGCACCGTGCCGGCACGCAGCGAACGGGCGACGCGGTGCGCGCGATCGATCTGGTGGCTCCAGACGCTGGCCTGCAGGCCGTACGGCGAGTCGTTGGCGATCGCGATGGCCTCGGCTTCGGTCTTGAAGCGGATCACCGACATGACCGGGCCGAAGATCTCTTCTCGGGCAATGCGCATCTGGTTGGTCACGCCCTCGAACACCGTGGGCTCGACGAAATAGCCGCCGGTCTCGGCACGCACCTGCCGGCCACCGGCCACCAGCCGCGCCCCGTCGTCACGGCCCGCATCGATGTAGGCAAGCACCGTGCGCAACTGGCCGTCGTCGACCAGTGCGCCCATCGGCGCCGAGCCGCCCAGCGGGTCACCGGGCTGGTACTTCGGCGCCTCGGCCACCACCGTGGCGATGAACTCGTCGGCGACGCGTTCGTGCACCAGAACGCGCGACGGTGCGTTGCAGCTTTCGCCCTGGTTGAAGAACATGCTGCCCGCCACGGTGCAGGCAGCGCGGGGAATGTCTGAGAAGTCGTCAAACACGAGGAACGCCGACTTGCCGCCCAGTTCGTTGTAGACGCGCTTCAGGTTGCTGCGGCCGGCGTACTCGAGCATCTTGCGTCCGACGCGGGTGCTTCCGGTGAAGCCGATCGCGTCGACTTCCATGTGCAACGCCAGCGCCTCACCTGCCTCGTGCCCGTAACCGGGGACCACGTTGAACACGCCGGGTGGCAATCCCGCCTCGACTGCCAGTTCGGCCAGACGCATCGCGGTCAGCGGTGATTTCTCGCTGGGCTTGAGCACCACGCTGTTGCCCGCCGCCAGCGCCGGCCCCAGCTTCCAGGCCGACATGATCATCGGGTAGTTCCACGGGACGATGGCGCCGACGACGCCCATCGGCTCGCGGGTGATCAGCGCCAGCGCGTTGCGCGCGGTGGGCGCAATCTCGTCGTAGACCTTGTCGACCGCTTCCGCATACCAGGCGATGCATCGGGCGGCGGAGGGCACATCGACGCCCAGGCTGTGCTGGATCGGTTTGCCCATGTCCAGCGTCTCGAGCAACGCGAGTTCGTCCTTGGCCGCGAGGATCTTCTCGGCAAAGCGCAGCAGCACCTTCTTGCGCACTGCCGGTGGTTTGTGCGCCCAGCGGCCATCGTCGAACGCCCGCCGCGCCGAACCCACCGCAGCGTCGATGTCGGCGGCTTGTCCACGAGCCACTTGCGCGACAGTGCGACCGTCGATCGGCGAGATGCAGGCAAAGGTTTCTTCAGCCACCGCAGCGCGACGCACCCCGTCGATGACCAGTCGGCCGTCGGGTCGGAGCGCGGCGGCCAGCGCGTGCCAATCTCGGGTGGCGGTGGATGTCATGGATCAGAACGACACGACGACCGATGCGCCAAACAGGTGGTTGGTCTTCTTGAACTTGCCATCGTCAACGTATTCGAAGACGCGCTTGTTCGCACGGTCCAGTCGGTACTCGGCCTTGAAAAGCGTGTACTCGTTGAACCGGTAGTTGCCGCCGACGCTGAACGCAAAGCGGTTGGCACCGCGCTGGCTGTCGATCGCCACCAGGTTGCCGTCGCCATCGACGTTGCCGTCGAAGCCAGGTCCGATGCCGTTGACAGGATCGGCACCGAAGCCCAGCAACCCACCGCCGTGCTGCCGGTTATAGATGTAGTCGAGCCGCGCGACGCCTTCGAGGCGTGGTGTGAATTTGTAGGCCGTCAGACCCGACAGCCCCCACCAGCGAGCGGTCTGCAACTCGCCGTCACTGTTCACCGCGATGGCCGCATCCTTTTGCTGCCCATAGCTGAGCTGACCCTGGAAGGTCCAGTCGCCGCGGGCATAGAAGCCGTCGACCCCGAGCAGGTTCAACGAGGACTCGCCGCCTCCGTTGACGAGGTTCGCCGACTTGCCGTGTACGCCTGCGATGCCGACACCTGCGTATTCGCTGATCGTGTAGTCGGCCCGGTACGCGATCATGGGCGACTTCTCGTTCGGTTTTTTCTTGGTCGCGTTCATGTTGCCGACCACGCTCTTGACCACCCAATCGCCGCGGGTCAGCTCAATGCCGACACCGGTGTAAGCCAGTGGCAGCACCAAGTCGAACAGCAGGTTGTGCGTGATGAGCTTGTTGTCTTTCGAGCTCAGCAGCTCGTAGCCCGACCAGTCCGGTATCTGGCCGATCAGCAACCGTGTTTCATCATCGGTGAGGGGGATCGATGCGCTGGCTTCGTGCACGATCGAGCCCACATTGATGTTGGAGCCGATACCTCGGTCGGGTTGCAACGTCAGACGAAACTTGGTGCCGCCTTCGAGTTCCTTTTGAAAGTCAATGGATGCGGCTCCGAAGAACGAGTTGTCGTACGAGTAACCACCTTCGCCTACGGTGTTCAGCAGCTGGAAGCCAGCGCGGTTCTGTGCCCGGTTGTAGATGAAAGTGGGATCGACGCTGCCGCTGATGGTCAGCCCCTTGAGAAGCGAGTTCTCGCGTTCTTCTTCGAGTGTGTCGACCTTCAGGGCGAGGCGAGCCATCTCTCGGGATTGATCAGGCGTCATTCCCGCTGGACTTGCTGCGGCGGCCGTTGCGGGTGCCGTGGCCTTGATTGACTCCGCCGATTTCAGCTTCTCCTCCAGCTGTGTCACGCGGTCACGCAGGGCTCTCAACTCCTTGAGCAACTCCTCGTTGGACTGGGCCGCAGCAGGCAGTGGAAAGGCCGCAGCGATGGCCAGGGTCAGGACGGTGCATTGCCAGGTTTTCATGAAGATTCCTCGTGCGGTGAATCGGATGGGTACCCTTGAGATCGGGGAGGGCCAGCCAGCTTCAGCTGGCCCGGTTGGCGGCAGCCATTTCGAGAGAGCGATTGCGCTCCGCTCGGGCGATCAGATAACTGGCGACGACGACGCCAATGGCGACCACGAAGACGATCACCGTGGCCACGGCGTTGACGGACGGGTTCAGACCCAGCCGTGCGCGCGAAAAAATCACCAGAGGCATCGTGGTGGAGCCCGGACCGGATAGAAATGCCGACAGCACCACATCGTCCAGCGACAGCGTGAAAGTCAGCAGCCAGGCCGACAACATCGACTGCGTGATCATCGGCAGCGTGACCAGCGTGAACACCTGCCAGGGGCGGGCGCCCAAGTCCATCGCGGCTTCTTCGAGCTGGGGATTCAGGTCTTGCAGCCTCGCCTGGATCACCACCGTGGCATAGGACAGGCCCAGCAGCAGGTGGCCCATCCAGATCGTCAACGATCCCCGTTCCGGAAAACCCAGCGCTCTCTGCATCGATACCAGCATCAGCAGCAACGACAGGCCGACGATGACCTCGGGCATCACCAGCGGGGCATTGACCATGCCTGAGAACAGCGTGCGTCCAGCGAATCGGCGGTACTTGACCAGCGCAAACGCCGCCAAGGTGCCCAGGATGACCGAAGCGCAGGCGGTGAAGAACGCGATCTTCATCGACAGCACGAACGCGGTGATCATCTCGTTGTCAGCCGCCAGCGCGTGGTACCACTTCAATGTGAAGCCGCGCCACGAATTGGGAACCGGCGAATCGTTGAACGAATAGACGACCAGCGCGACGATCGGCAAATAGAGGAAGGCGAAGCCCAGCGTCAACCAGCCCTTGCCGAACCAGCGGTTGAAGTTCATGACAGCCCCCACGTCGCTTTGCTCCTGCCACCAGGACCCGGAAGGGCCCTCTTCGTGGCCCTTGGGACGCAGCCCGACTTGGGGCGGCCCGGCGTCGGTCTGGTGGCCGCGCTCATTTGCGCGCCTCCGTCGATTCGGCCTGGTATTTGTTGAAAATGGCCAGCGGGACGATGATCAGCAGCACCATCACCACCGCCACCGACGACGCCATGGGCCAGTCGTTGTTGCTGAAGAA
>JAURWR010000112.1 GCA_030654805.1 Burkholderiaceae bacterium | reverse complement strand
CCGACACCGCCGGCATAGGCCAGCAGCCGCCTCGGCTTGCCCTCGACGTTGGACCCCATGTACCAGGAGTTGGTCTTGGAGACCAACATGATGTTGGCCAGTTCGTCGTGGTGAGCGACCCACTGTGCTTCTGCCGCCTCGCTCGGCTCGATGGATTGCCGGCCCTGATCGCGCACGAACCGGATGCAGTCGGTGATCCAGTCCACTTGCTGCTGCACGCAGGTCGGCACGTTGCAGAACGCCGCCGCCGGCGAGAACGGCGCCATCGTCATGAACAGGTTCGGGTAGCCGTGGACCTGCAATCCCATCGTCGTGCGGATGCCATCGGCCTCCCAGGCATCACGCAACAACAGGCCGTTGCGGCCGCGGATATCGGTCTTGGTCAGCGCGCCGGTTCCGGCATCGAAGCCGGTGGCGAAGATCAGGATGTCCAGTTCATGCTCACCGGCCGAGGTCTGGATGCCCTTTTCGGTGAGGCACTCGATCGGCGTCGCCCGGGTGTCGACCAAGGTCACGTTGTCGCGGTTGAAAGCCTCGTAGTACTTCGTCTCCAGCGGAACACGGCGCGTGCCGAATCCGTGGTCGTTGGGCACGAGCATTGCCGCGACCTTCGGGTCCTTGATTCGTGCGCGGATGCGCTGGCGGACGAATTCAGAGAACTCTTCGTTGACCTTCTCGTCGACGAACACACTCAGGAAGCTGCCGATCCAGAAACTGAGCGATCCGTCGTCCCAGAGGTCCTGCATGCGCTTTTGACGCTCGTCGTATGACAGGGTCAAGAAGTCCCGGCTGTCGAAGTCGTAGTCGAAGCCCGCGAACGTGCCATGCACCCGCTTCTTGAGATCCGGGTACCGGGCGCGCAGTTCGGCGCGATCGGCGTCGTCGTACTTGGGGTTGCGCATCGGGATCGTGTAGTTGGCGGTGCGCTGGAACACCGTCATGTGGCCGACCTGATCGGCAATCGTCTGGATGACCTGGATGCCGGTCGCGCCGGTGCCGATCACGCCGACACGCTTGCCCTTGAAGTCGACGCCCTCCTTCGGCCACTGCGCGGTGTGGACGATCTGGCCCTTGAAACGCTCGCGGCCGGGAAACGGCGGCAGCATCGGCACCGACAACCCGCCGGTGCCCATGATCAGGAACTGGGCGCTGACCGTCTGTCCGTCATCGGTGGCCACGGTCCAGCGCTGCGTCGACTCGTCGAAACTGGCCCCCGTCACCCGGGTCTTGAACTGGATGTCGCGGCGCAGCTCGAACTTGTCGGCCACATGGTTCAGGTAGCGCTCGGTTTCTTCCTGTGCAGGAAAGCGCTCGCTCCAGTCCCATTCGTTGAGCAGGTCGTCCGAGAACCAGTACTGGTAGACATAGGCCTGCGAGTCGACACGGGCGCCCGGATAGCGGTTCCAGTACCACGTCCCGCCAACGCCGGTTCCGGCCTCGAAAGCCCGCACGTTCAGGCCCTGCTCGCGCAGTTTGTAGATCGCATACAAGCCGGCCACGCCGGCACCGACGACGACGGCATCGAACTGTTTCGGTGCTTGCTGGACATTCGACATGAGGGTCTCCAATTTAGGTAGGGTCGATGCCGGGATTAGAGCCGCCACCGATCGCGGACTCACCACCCGGTCAGGTAGTTTTGGGGATATTGGTGGCCGATTTCTCCGCCTCTTCCCCGGGGAAGCCCGTAACCCGTTGTGCTGCGCCGCAGCAAACAATGTCCGGCATCTCGCCAATCCTGCGCGCGTGCGCAGCGCCTCATGGCCACGTCATCCTTCCCCCGCACTCCCCGGTCGACATCGTCGCCGCGCGCCGTTCTCCGTCCCGTGGCGCCACGCAAGCTGTCGGTCGGCGACCGTGCGCTGCCCCCGGAGGTGCGGCCGCACAAGCTATTCGCGCCACCGGTCTATCCCGGAGCCGTGCTGCGGCAGGCCATCCTCGATCGCGTGATGCACGACGACAGCCTGCGCGTCACGTTGCTGCAGGGCCCCGCCGGGCATGGCAAGTCGACCACGCTGCAACAGATCAAGTCGGCTCATGAGACGCGCGGCTGGCGTACGGCCTGGCTGACGCTGGACGACGCCGACAACGACCCGAGGCGCTTCGAATCGCACATGGTCGCGATGATGGGCCGACTCACCGACGGTGCCGACACGCCGGTCGCACCGCGCAACGGCGCGGGCGACGCGCCCCGCGACCTCGCCGACTGGATGCTCGACACGTTGTCGGGCCTGGACACCCACGCATCGATCTTCATCGACGAGTTCCAGGCGCTGCGCAGCGATGCGATCCTGCGCTTCTTCCGTTCGCTGCTGGCGCGTCTGCCGCCCCATGTGCATGTGTTCATCGGCTCGCGCTCGCTGCCGGAGATCGGGCTGGCCACGCTGCTGGTCAACCGCGTAGCAACTGTCGTGCGCGCCGACGATCTTCGCTTCACACCCGATGAAGTGGCACGGTTCTTTGCCAAGACGAACAACCTGCGCGTCAGCGCCGGCGAGGTCGATGCGATCTACCGCCGCACCGAGGGCTGGCCCGCCGGTGTCCAGTTGTTCCGGCTCGCCCTGTTGAGCCCCGAGGTGCGGCTTTCCCTGGGCGGCGACGAGGACAGCGGCCCGCGCGAGCTGGCCGAGTACCTCGCCGACAACGTGATGTCGCTGCAGACGCCGCACATCCAGGAGTTCCTGCTCAAGACATCGCTGCTGCAGCGGCTCTCGGCGCCATTGTGCGAGGCCGTCACCGGCTTCGGCGATGCTCAGGCGCTGCTGGTTCAGCTCGAGCGCTCGGGCCTGTTCGTTCGCGCACTCGATTCGGACAACAGGTGGTTCAAGTACCACGGTCTCTTCTCGACCTACCTGGCCGACAGCCTGCAGCGCAGTGCACCCGAAGGCGTCCGGCAGGTGCACGAACGGGCCGCGCAGTGGTACCTCGCGAACGGCCTGCCCGAAGAAGCCGTGCATCACGCACTGTGCTGCGGCAACTTCGCACTCGCGGCCTCGACCCTGACCGGGTGGTCGGCACAGCGGGTGGCCGGTGCCGAGCTGATCACCGTGGAACGCTGGCTGGATCGCCTGCCATTCCATGAGGTGGCGCAACGCCCCGCGCTGGTCATTCGCGCCGCGTATGCGCTGATGTTCCTGCGCCGACGGCCCAAGCTGCGACCGCTGCTCGAGATGATGTCCGCACAAGCCGGCTGCGGCGACATCGTGGCGACCACCAACCCCGACCTCTGCCGCGCAATGTCGTTCCTGCTGGTGGATGACGACATGCCCGCCGCGCTCGCCATCATCGAGCAGCCCGGCGTGGTGCAGCGCGAGCTCGAGGGCTACCCCGCGTTCGAGCTGGGTGCCGCTTCCAACCTGCTGGCGATGGGCAAGATCAGTCGCGGCGATTTCGAGGGTGCGCGCCAGGCACTGGCGCTCGCGCGCGCCCACATCGGTCGCGGTGGCGGCTCGTTCGTCGGTGGCTACACCGCAGCCATCACCGGCAGCAACCTGCTCGCGCAGGGACGGCTGCACGAGGCGCTGGCCCATCTGCGCGAGGCACACGCGCAAGAGGCGCCGCTCGACACCTCGGTGGCCGGCGCCGCGCTGGCGGCCTGCCACATCTGGGCCCTGTACGAGGCCAACGACCTCGAAACTCTGGAATCACTGGCGCATCGTTTCCAGCGAGAGATTTCGGAATCGGTGACGCTGGATTTCATCGCGGCGGCGCACCTCGCGATTGCGCGGATGCACGAGGCGCGCGGTCGATCGGAGGACGCGCTGGCGGTGCTGGACGAACTCGAACGCATCGGGCATGAAGCCCCGTGGCAGCGGTTGGTGGCGGTCAGCGAATGGGAGCGTGTGAGGCGTGCGCTCACCGCGCGCGACTTCGAACGAGCCGAAGCACTCGCCGCACGGATCGCCCCCGACGCGATGGCGGACGACCCACGGTGGATCCACATGTCCGAGGACATGGAAGGCTCGGGATACGGTTTGATCCGCCTGGCCATCGCGCGCAACGACGCAGCCGAGGCAGCCCGGCGCATCGCGCGCGAGCGATCGCGTCAGCGGGGACGCGTCTACCGCGACATCAAGCTGTGCGTGCTCGAGGCACTGCTGCACCACAGCACCGGGGCACGCAATTCGGCGCACCGCAGCCTGCGCCGTGCGTTGCAGCTGGGACGCAGGGGAGCCTACGTGCGCTGCCTGCTCGACGAGGGTGAAGGCGTCGTCGAGCTGCTGCGCGAGGCCTACCAGAAGATCCTCCAGACCAACGAACCAGGCGCCGGCACCGCCGACCCGGACCGGGCCTACATCGAGCTGTTGCTCGCCGCCTCGGGATCGGATCTGGGCCGCCAGCACGTGCGAACGCCGCTGATGGAGCGGCTGTCCGATCGCGAGCGGGACATGCTGTTGCTGCTGATGAACGGCATCACCAACCGCGAGATCGCCGGGCAGCTGTTCGTCTCGGAGAACACGGTCAAATTCCACCTGAAGAACATCTACTCCAAGCTCGGCGTCAGCAACCGGCTTCAGGCGATCAACACCGCACGGGCGCTGCGGTTGATCGCCTGATACGCGCGATGTCGCAGCGCTGGGCTGCGCGCATCCCAGCCGTCAGGCGCGCGGCTCGCCCTGCTCGTTGACGGTCACGGTCCTGCCGGGCGGTGTCGTCATCTGCACACGATGTTCCTGGCCGCGAAAGCGATAGGTCACATCCCAGTAATCGGGCCGGGCGGAACCGAATGAACGCGGGCAGCGCGGGACGTTCTGAGTGGTTACCACCTGCTGACTCCTTTCGTTGCGATCGTCGTTACGACCCTCCTGGCGGCCTCTGCTGCCACCCACCTGGCTTCCCACAGCGGCTCCAGCAAGGACGCCGATGCCGGTGGCAACGTTTTTTCCGGTGCCGCCACCGACCTGGTGCCCGAGGATGCCGCCGACCACGGCCCCGATCAACGCACCGGGCACGTTGATTCCACGGCCATCGCGCTCCTGATCGGCCTGCGCGGAATCGATCCAGCAGCGCCGACCATCGTTGTCGACCACGGCACGCACGGCAACGATTTCAGCCTCGTACAGACGCTCGTCGTTGCGCCGACCGAAATCGCGCGAGACCATCGGCAACGGCGCATAGCGGTCGTCTTCGATGCCCGCATCACGATCCACCACACGGGCCGACGAGACACGATCGTTCAAGCCCATCGCGGTCAGCGACGGGTACTGGCCCGGTCGCAAGACGACACAGCGACCTCGGAAACCCCCGTCCTCGCAAACCTCCCATCGATCCGACCGACCCCCTCGAACCAGGATGGACGAAGCCCGATCGTTGAAGCCGCTGTCCCGAAGGTCATCCACGGTGGTCGATGCGGAAAAGCTGCGACCTTCAAAGGCCTCGTTCTCGTAAAGCACGATCTGACCGGCATCGGCCGGCGGCAATGCAGACGCATAGCGGTCGTCTTCGACACGCGCATTGCGGTCCAGACTGCGCACCGACGAGATGCGTTCGTTCAACCCCAACGCGGTCAGCGACGGGTACTCGCCCGGTCGCAGGACGACACAGCGACCCCGGAACCCGCCGTCCTCGCAAACCTCCCATCGATCCGACCGCCCCCCTCGAACCAGGATGGACGATGCGCGATCGTTGAATCCGTTGACCCGAAAGTCGTTCACGGTGGTCGATGTGGCGAAACTTCGACCCTCGAAACTTTCGTGTTCGTAGAACACGATCTGCGCAGCATCAGCCGGCGGCACCGCAGGCGCGTAACGGTCGTCGTCGACACGCGCGTTGCGGTCCACGCTGCGCACCGACGAGACTCGATCGTTCAATCCCATCGCAGACAGCGACGGGTACTCGCCCGGACGCAAGACGACACACCGGCCGCTGAAGACGCTGTCCTCGCAGACCTCCCATCGATCCGACCGCTTGCCCCGGACGACGGCAGACGAAGCCCGATCGTTGAAGCCGAACTGCGCAAAGTCAGGCACCGCGCGCTGGGTGCTGAACGAGCGGCCCTGGTAGTCGTCATGCTCGTAGAACGTGACCTGCGCAGCGGCATGCGCGGAGATGACCCATCCGATCAGGGTCAACGCAAACTTGAGAATCGTATTCATGGGTTGGGTCATCCAGAGGCAACGAACATCGGTGTACCCGACTGCCCTCGGCGCGCACACAGGGAAAGTGGGGATGGAAGCGGGACTGACACGCGGCAGAACAGTTACGAAAGTCGCTCAGTGGAGCGCGGCGAATCTCCTGGCTCATGGCCGACCATGCAATCCGCAGACACGCCAAACATCCGGCGGTTGAGATTCGTCAAACCGCGCGCCGGCCGCATGCATGTACGCTGGTGAAAACTTTTCGGGGAAATCGAATGCGTATCCTGCTGAGTGCCACCTTTGCGCTGCTGATCGTCAACCTGCCCGTCCATGCGAACCCGGCCGAGAACGACCAGGCCATGATCAAGCTGGCGACCGACAGCGGATGCATGGCCTGCCACAGCATCCTGCCTGCGCCCAGACGCGCCGACGGGCTGCCGCCCATTGCGCCAGCGTGGCGTGACATCGCCATCAAGTATCGGGACGATCCCCTTGCATCGAATCGACTCACGCGCACGGTCATGACCGGCTCGAATCCGAAGGCCAGTCACTGGATCGGCAAGATCGGCACCGTCTCCATGCCGCCGAACGCGGTCGCCATCAGTGAAGCCAAGGCACGCACGCTCGTCAACTGGCTGCTGGTGCTGGTGCCGTAACTGACCGGATCGCCATCGGGCTGGTGGTTCTTGCGACAGATCGTGCGCCCACGACCGGAGATCCAGTGCCCCGAGCAATGCATCGACCACGGATGCAGACGCTCCTGAGGCAGGCCTGTCAATGGCGCAGCAATGTGGCGCCATACCCATCGTGGCTCTCTACAGCCGACGGCCCTGAATCACGCGAATGAGGATCACCACGATCGCAATGACCAGCAGGGCATGAATCAGTCCACCCATCGTGTAGGAGGTGACCAAGCCCAGAAGCCAGAGGATGACCAGAACGACTGCAATGGTCTCAAGCATGAGATTTCTCCTTGTCCTTGTGATGGCGCTGGGCAAATCGCGACTCCGGCGACGAATGCGGGCCTGCCTGGCCATTGACTGGCGCCCGGCTTCCTTGATTGAGATCCCAGCTCATTGGGAGATCAGTCTGAAATCAATGGAACACCCTGATCCGGAGTCTGATGCTCCGATTCAAGGCCGGACAGCGATCTCGTTCTTCACCGCCTTCACGCCAGTAGCCTCGCGCGCGATCTTTTCGGCCGTGCTCTTTTCGTTCGCGCTCTTGGCGAAGCCAGACAGCAACACCGTGCCATTGAGCGTTTCGACGCTGATGCTGGAGCCGGCCACTTCCTTGTTCTCGAAGAAGCGCGCCTTGATCTGTGTGGTGAGAGTCGTGTCGTCGACATAGGCACCCACGGTTTCCTGCCCCCGGGTGACGGCGCAGCCCGACGCAGCAGACAGGATGACCGCAGCAAACGCGACGGCGAAGGCGGTGCGAATGAACATGGTGTTCTCCAAGGCAATGAGGTCGGGGCAAAAGGACGAGAACGATCGGGTCGGCTGAATGCTGTGTTGTCATGCAGTAACCGCCCGTTTGCTCACTGTCGAACAAACGGGGGCTTTCAATATTGATTCGCGTCAACATCCCAGGCACGAGATCGCCGCGAGGCGACTCGGTGCCGTGAGGCTCAGCGCTTGATCCGGCTGATCTTCGTGCCTTCGATGCTCAGGCTGGCCATCAGACCCTGCTGGTCGGAAATGAACGCATAGGCGTCGTCCTTCAAGGTCGAGGTCGACAGGTTCTTGGCGACGCCTTCGTTGACGACGACCAGACTCGGGCCGACACCGAACTCCCAGCCCTTGGACTTTTCGAGGTACTTGACGGCCTTGTCGCTCATCAGGAACACGACGTAGGCGTAGGACTCGGCACCCGCCTGCAGGCCCCAGGACGCCGACACCGAGTTGTAGTACTCGGTGACATGCGCCCCCTTCATCAGCACGCCCTCGCCGTAGCTTCCGCCAAAGACGAGACCGGCCTTGAGTACCTTCGGAAACACCAGGATCGCCTTGGCTTTCTTGGAAACGACTTCGGCCACCGGGCGGGACTTGTACAGGGTCTGCAGCGCCTGCGCGGCATCCTTGTCGAGGTCTTCTGCTGTCGCAGCAACTGCTTGCACTCCGACGGAGCCCAGCAGCAACGCGGAGGTGGCCAGGAAAGCGGTCTTGTGGAAATTTCGGCGGTCGGTGGTCATGGTCTGATCCTCAGAATGGGTTGACAGTGGCGGGCTCGCCATGCATTTGACGTTGTAACGGTGACAACCTGCTGACGTCTGTTCGCCAGCGCACGAAGAACGACGTGGCCTGGTTACCCCCTGCCCTGCGGGGCAGACGGGCGGCCCGGTATCCGGGGTCAAGTGTGGTCGGCAACAGCCGAAACCCATGCTGGAGGCCGGGCGTTTGGTGCCCACCACCGCCAACGCTGCCGCCATCGAAGGCCGTTCTGGGGGGCCTGGGGCGGCGGTGGCTCCAGGCACACATGGCCGCAAGCCTGTTGACTCGGCCAAGACGGCATCACAACGCAGGGAGAACGATCGTGGGAATGGTTTTATGGATCGCGCTGGCGGTTGCGGCGGCATACGCCATCGTCCTCTTCAACAGCCTGGTGAGCGTGAAAAACGCGGTGTCGAAGGCCTGGTCCAACATCGATGTGCTGCTGAAGCAGCGCCACGATGAACTGCCCAAGCTGGTGGACGCCTGCAGGCAGTACATGTCTCACGAACAAGCCACGCTGGAGAAGCTGATTCAAGCGCGCTCGCGCGTGGCCGTCGCACGAGAGTCCCAGGACATCGGCGCCTTGGGAACGGCGGAGGCTGCACTGCGCGGCGGACTGGGGCAATTGTTCGCGCTGGCCGAGTCCTACCCCGAACTCAAGGCCAACGAGCAGTTCCTGCACCTTCAATCGCGCATCAGCGGCCTGGAGAACGCCATCGCCGACCGGCGCGAGTTCTACAACGAGAGCGTGAACATCAACAACGTCAGCATCGAGCAGTTCCCTGAACTGCTGATCGCGCGTCTGTTCAACTTCAAGTCCTTCGAACTGCTGCAGTTCGCCACCGCAGAGTTGAAGGACGTCGACATCGGCCAGCGTTTCAAGTCCTGAGCCTGATGGGACTGCCGGTTGCCCCCGAGCTGCCGAGCCTGGCCGACCTGCGCGTCCGATACCGCCAACAGCTGACCTCGGCAAGCTACATCGGGCTGGCAGCGTATGGGCTGCATCTGGGCGACGCATCGGGCTGGAAGCTCTGTCTTGTGCTGATTGCAGCAATCGGATTTCTGGCAGGCGCATCGACCTACCGACGCGCCCGCGCGATCGCCGACATCGCCACCTCCCGCATCGGCTCTGCCGCACAGGGCTATGCGGAAGTGATGGGGCGAGCCAGGGCCGACCTCAACGAGATGATCGTCAGCCCGTACAGCGGCATTTCATGCATCTGGTACCGCTACCGCGTCTACTCGAAGGAAACCGCCCGCGACGAATGGCGACAGATCGACAGTGGTTCGAGTTCAGCCACCTTCGAGCTGTCGGACGGCACCGGCTCCTGCCGGGTCGACCCGGACCATGCGGAAGTGATGTCACCCGAGCGGCGCGTGAGCTATCGCGATGGCGACAAGCTGGTCGAGGAGATGCTGTTTGCCGGCAGTCTGATCTATGTGCTGGGCGAGTTCACCACCGTGCACGGTGCACAGGCCGCGCTGAGCGTCAGCGAGGACGTCAATGCCCTGCTCGCCAGCTGGAAGCAAGACCCCGTTCAATTGAAGCGGCGTTTCGATCTGGACGGCAACGGGGAAATCGACCTGAACGAATGGGCGCTGGCCCGGCGCCTGGCCATCAAGACCGTGGAGCAGCAACACCGGCAGCTGCGCAACCTGGGCGAGCTGAACATCGTGCGGGCGCCGGCCGACGGTCGCATGTTCCTGATCTCCGCCCTGCCGCCGCACACCCTGCGACGGCGCTATCTGTGGTGGAGCGCGTTCCACCTGGGCGTGGCGCTGTTGGGCTTGGGAGTCTTGTTCTGCTTCAAGCGCCCGCTCTGAACGATCCGTTGGCGAGAGGCAAAGGCCGCGTTCTGCTTTCGCCCACAAGCCTGATCCCACGGGCACCGCAAACCATCCTCGCCCGCCGCGCCACCGGCGCGGCCCGCAGACAACTCCAGTCGGGCCGCGCCGTGCCGATATTCCGTCTCAGGAGGGAGCCCCACGGTGGCCGATGAACGAAGAAACCTTTACCGCATCCTGTTCGTGCAGCCCGAAGCGCCAACCGAAGTGATCAAGGCGGCCCACCGGGCGCTGATGAACACGATGCGTGCACACCCCGACCTGGGTGGCGACCACGAGGCGGCCGCACGCTACAACGCCGCCTACCACGTGCTCGGCGACCCCGAACGCCGCGGCGCCTACGATCGTGCGCGGCGCCGGCCGCTGCGCAACAGCGCAAGCGCCGACAACACCGTGACCAGCGGCCCGACATCGTGGCTCGCCGAGCAGACGTGCCCGCAGTGCCAGCATCCTTTCAGCGCCAAGCCCGTGACCGGCAGCCGCTGCACACGTTGCGACAGCCCGCTCGTGCCAGCACCCAGCGGCGAACGCGCGCTCGGCGAGATCATCGGGCGGCGCCGCGGCGAACGTTTCGATCGCGACATCGGCGTGAGCCTGCGCCTGCCCGGCCAGCCAGGCGAGACCGGGGCACGCCTGCGCGACTTGTCGCTCACCGGTCTGTCGCTGATCTGCGCACTGCCGATCGCCAAAGGCAGCAACTTGCGTGTCGTGGCACCGAACTTCGACGCCGTCGCGTGGGTGGTGGCGTGTCGCGGAAACCGTGGCGTCCACACCGTGCATGCCCGGCTGCTGACGCTGGAAATCCTGCGTGCCGGGCGCGGCATGTTCGTTTCGACCAAGGCCTGACAGCGCGCAGCCGCCCGCCTGCAGCATGGAAAAGACCGCGACTTATCCTGCGGCTGCGTCGTAAATGACCCTGGCTCGCCGCCCCCCCGCCGCCGCCCGCCAGCGCTCGATCGCCTCGTCGCTCGGATAGAACCGCGCCTGCTCACCGAGGTCGAGGTCGCCGGTGACTTCACCGTGTTCAGCGGCCCGGCGCAGATGCAGTCGAACCGACAGTCCCTGCGGTAGTTCGCCGTGTTCGGTGACGACACGTCGCACCGGAAATTCGCGCACCAGTTCGGCCACGGGCGGCACGACGCCGTTGACGTGGACGCTCAGGTACTTGCCAAATTTGCAGCGCGCCTCGGCCAGGCCCCACACCTGCTGCACCGTCAGGCGCAACCCGCCGGAGAACCGGTCGGGCTGCACCTTGCCCTGCACGATGACGAGTTCATCGTCCTTCATCAGTTCGCGGTTCGCGTTCACCAGGTCTTCGCTGGCCACCGCCTCGATCGCCTCGGTCTTGTCGTCGAGCTTGAAGATCGCCACGCGGCCGCGCTGGCCGTTGACCATGCGCAGGTCGCCGACGATGCCGGCCAGCAGCTGCGGTTCACGGCTGTCGAGCACGTCGGCGTTGGCACGCTTGGCGAACTGCCGCACCTCGTCGACGCTCTGGTCGAACAGGTGCCCCGACAGGTAGAAGCCGAGCGCGGCCTTCTCGGCCATCAGCCGCTCCTTGATGCTCCATGGCTCGGCCTCGACCAGCGGCGGCTCCTGTGTCGACGCACCGTGCGAATCGTCGAAGTCGAACAGCCCGCCCTGATTGATGTGCGCCGCCTGCGAGTCGGCAAAGTCGAACGCGAGGCCCACGCTGGCCAGCAACGCCGACCGTTCCTGGCTCCAGCGATCGAAAGCGCCCGCCTTGATCAGCGCCTCGACCGTCCGCTTGTTGATGCGGGCGCGGTCGACGCGCGCGCAGAAATCGAACAGGCTGCTGAACGGGCCGCCCTCGTTGCGCGCCGCGACGATCGCCTCGATCGCGCCCTGACCCGTGCCCTTGATCGCGCCGAGGCCGTAGCGCACGCGACCGCGCTCGCCCTTCTGCTTGGTGGCCGCGTCGGGCGTGATCGGCTCGAAGCGGTAGCCGCCGGCGTTGACGTCGGGCGGCTCGAACACCACACCCAGCGCCTTCGCGTCGTCGTGGAAGATCTTCAGCTTGTCGGTGTCGTCGAGCGCCACGCTCATGTTGGCGGCGGTGAACTCGGCCAAGTAATGCACCTTCAGCCACGCGGTGTGGTACGCCAGCAAGGCATACGCGGCAGCATGCGACTTGTTGAAGCCGTAGCCCGCGAACTTCTCCATCAGGTCGAAGATCTCGTTGGCCTTCAGCTCGCCGATGCCCTTCTTCGCCGCGCCTTCGGCGAAGACGGCACGGTGCTGCATCATCTCCTCGAGCTTCTTCTTGCCCATCGCACGGCGCAGCAGGTCGGCACCGCCCAGCGAGTAGCCGCCGACGATCTGGGCCACCTGCATCACCTGCTCCTGGTAGACCATGATCCCGTAGGTCTCCTCGAGCACATCGCGCATCAGCGGGTGCGGGTACTCGACTTCCTCGCGGCCGTGCTTGCGTGCGCAGAAGCTCGGGATCAGGTCCATCGGGCCGGGCCGGTACAGCGCGACGAGTGCGATCACGTCCTCGAACACGCTGGGCTTGGCATCGCGCAGCATCCGCTGCATGCCCGAGCTTTCGAGCTGGAACACCGCGACCGTCTTGCCCTCGCTCATCAGCCGGTAGGCGCCGGGATCGTCGAGCGCGATGTTCTCCAGCGCGAAGTCGCGTTGATCGGGATAGCGCGCGCGGATGAAGTCCTTCGCCATCTCGAGGATGGTCAGCGTGGCCAGGCCCAGGAAGTCGAACTTGACCAGGCCGATCGATTCGACGTCGTCCTTGTCGAACTGGCTGACCGCGCTGTCGCTCCCGGGCTGCATGTACAGCGGGCAGAAGTCGGTGATCTTGCCCGGCGCGATCAACACGCCGCCAGCGTGCATGCCGACGTTGCGCACGATGCCCTCGACGCGCTCGGCCAGCGCCAGCAGTTCGGCGACCTCTTCTTCCTTCTGCTCGCGCTCCTCGATCTCGGGCGCTTCGCGCCTTGCGTAGATCACGCTGGTATCGGTGTCGTTCGGCGGTCTGCGCAGCGTCACCACCTTGCCCGGCGGCGCCGGCACCAGCTTGGCGATGCTGTCGACGTGGCCGTAGCCCATGCCGAGCACGCGTCCGATGTCGCGCAGCGCGGCCTTCGCGGCCATCGTGCCGAAGGTGACGATCTGGCTCACCGCATCGCGGCCGTACTTGTCCTTGACGTAGTCGATGACGCGGTCGCGGTTGGCCTGGCAGAAGTCGATGTCGAAGTCGGGCATCGACACCCGATCGGGGTTCAGGAAGCGCTCGAACAGCAGGTTGTATTGCAGCGGGTCGAGGTCGGTGATCTTCAGCGCGTACGCGACCAGCGAGCCCGCGCCCGATCCGCGGCCCGGACCGACCGGGCAGCCGTTGGCCTTGGCCCAGTTGATGAAGTCGGCCACGATCAGGAAGTAGCCGGGGAAGCCCATCTTCAGGATCGTGGCGATCTCGAACTCGAGCCGTTCGACATAGCGCGCGCGTTCGGCTTCGCGCTTCGTGGCATCGGGATAGAGCTGGACCAGGCGCTCGTTCAGACCTTCGTGCGACGAGTAGCGGAAAAACGCCTCCGGCGCCATCTGCTCACCGTTCACCTCGGGCGTCGGAAATTCCGGCAACTGCGGCTTGCCCAGCACCAGCATCAGGCTGCAGCGCTTCGCGATCTCGACCGTGTTGGCCAGCGCGCTCGGCACGTCGGCGAACAGCGCCTCCATCTCGGCCTGGCTCTTGAAATACTGCTGCGAGTTGAAGCGCTTGATGCGGCGCGGATTCGTCAGCGTCTCGCCTTCGGCAACGCAGACGCGCGCTTCGTGCGCCTCGAAGTCGTCGCCGGTCAGAAACTGCACCGGGTGCGTTGCGACCACCGGCAGTTGCAGCGCAGCGGCCAGCCGCACCGCCGCCTGCACCTGGGGCTCCTGCCCCGGCAGGCCGGCGCGTTGCAGTTCCAGATAGAAGCGGTTCGGGAACACCTCGGAAAAACGCTTCGCCAGCGCGCGGGCTCGCACGCTGTCACCGGCCACCAGCGCCTGACCGACCGCGCCCAGGTCGGCCCCCGACAGCGCGATCAGCCCGCCGTTCAACTCGGTCAACACGTCCCACGTCGTCCACGGCTGCGCCTGCGAGGCCGGGCCCTGCCAGCAGCGCGTCAGCAACTCGCACAGGTTCAGGTAGCCGGTGCGGTTCTGCACCAGCAGCAGCAGCCGGCTCGGCGGACGGTCGCTGCTCTCGGGTTCCAGCCACACGTCGGCACCGATCACCGGCTTGACGCCGGCCGAGCGCGTGGCGTTGTAGAACTTGATCGCGCCGAACAGGTTGCCCAGGTCGGTGATCGCCAGCGCCACCTGCCGGTCGGCGGCCGCGGCCGCGACGACCTCGTCGATCCGCAGGGTGCCGTCGACGACGGAGTATTCGGTGTGGGTGCGCAGGTGGACGAAGGACATGCAATCGATTCTAGAGATCGCTCCGGCGGCGTTTCTGCGCGGGCTGACGAGGGCGTTGGGCAGGGCCGCCGCGTGGATCGACGAGAGGAAGGATCAACGGTGTCCCATCTCAAGCGGCTGCGGGGGTCCGAACATGGCTGGCCGCTCCCGCGCCACTGGGCCCGCGTGGCCCCGCACACCACCGAGCGCACCTCGGAGCGATCACCTGAAGTTCAAACCCAGATCCAACTTCACTTCAGCACATGACCGTCCGTGGAATAGGGAGTAGGGGCAACTCCGCTTGCTAAAGCCTGGGCTTTGACGAACGATTGATTTGCAACGCCAGTGTGCAGAAAAGCCTGTCCGTCAAAGGAGATGAACATCAAATCTCGCATCGTCAAAGCTCTCGTGAGCGCGGCCGCTCTGTCCGCTTCGCTCTGGGTCAACGCCCAGACTTATCCCGAGAAAACCATCACCGTCATCGTTCCGTTCGCGGCCGGCGGCCCGACCGATACCGTGGCGCGCCTGATTGCCCAGTCCATGGGCAACACCTTGAAGCAGCAGTTGATCATCGAGAACGCTGGCGGCGCCGGCGGCACGATAGGCGCTGCCCGTGCGGCCAAAGCAGCTCCCGATGGCTACACCCTGTTCCTGCACCACATCGGCCAGTCCACCGCGCCGGCGCTGTATCGGAAGTTGAGCTATGACGCCGTCAACAGCTTCGAGGCCATCGGCTTGATCACGGACGTTCCGATGATCCTGGTGGCGCGTGAGGACTTTCCCGCCAAAGACCTGAAGGAATTGCTGGCCTATGTGAAGGCCAATAAAGACAAGGTCACCTACGCCAACGCCGGCCTCGGCTCAGCGTCGCACCTCTGCGGCATGCTGTTCATGACGGCCATCGCAACCGACCTGACCACCGTGCCCTACAAGGGCACCGGCCCTGCCATGAACGATCTGCTGGGCAAACAAGTCGATTTGATGTGCGACCAAAGCACCAACACCAGCAGCCAGATCAAGAGCGGCAAGATCAAGGCCTACGGCGTCACCACCAAGACAAGGCTGGGCTCCTTGCCGGCCATCCCCACGATGAATGAAGCCGGCATGCCCGGCTTTGAGGTGGCGGTGTGGCATGCGCTGTATGCGCCCAAGGGCACACCCAAGTCCGTCATCGAAACGCTGAACAAGGCGCTGAAAATTGCACTGAAGGATCCGACCGTCAAGCAGCGCTTTGACGATTTGGGCACAGAACCCGTTGCTGAAAGCCGCGCAACGCCTGAAGCGCTGCAAGCCCACTTGAAATCGGAAATTGACAAATGGAGCCCCATCATCAAGAAGGCCGGCGTCTACGCGGACTGATTGACAAAAGAGACGCGAAATCTCTGCTGCATCACCGCGAGCCCAACCTATGCCCCACTTGATCAAGCATCCCAAGGATTTTTGGACCGGCGTCATCTTTCTGGTCTTTGGTCTGTCGGCAGTTCTCATCGGCCGCGACTATGCGATGGGAACCGCAGGCAAGATGGGGCCGGCCTATTTCCCGACGGTGTTGGGTGGGCTGTTGAGCGTTGTTGGCGGTATTGCAGTTTTTCGCTCCTTCAAGCGGGTGGGCGAACAGATCGAGAGATTCCACCTCAAGGAATTGTTCATTGTTCTTGCCGCCGTCGTGCTGTTCGGCTTGCTGATGCGGGGCGCTGGCCTGGCGCCTGCCGCAGTCGTGTTGATCATGATCAGCGCCTATGCCAGCCCGCAATTCAAGTGGCATGAGGCGCTGCTGCTGGCTTTGGGCATGGCGGGCTTTGCAGTGCTGGTATTCGTCAAATTGCTGGGGCTGCCCTTGCAAGTTTTTGGGCCTTGGCTTCAGTTCTGAAGCCGGTACACGCAGTGGAAATTCTCAACAACCTTGGCCTGGGGCTTGAAACTGCTTTCACCCTGACCAACCTGGCGTACTGCCTGCTCGGCGTTTTTGTGGGTACTGCGGTGGGGGTGCTGCCAGGCTTAGGGCCGGTCGCCACGATCGCCATGCTGCTGCCGGTCACATTCGGCCTGCCACCCGTCTCGTCGTTGATCATGTTGTCGGGCATCTATTACGGCGCGCAGTACGGCGGCTCGACCACTGCCATTCTGGTCAATTTACCGGGGGAGTCATCCTCGGTCGTTACGGCGATTGACGGCTACCAAATGGCACGCAATGGACATGCCGGCAAGGCGCTGGCCACGGCAGCCCTGGGCTCGTTTTTTGCGGGCACGGTGGCGACGATTTTGTTGGCGCTGTTTGCGCCGCCATTGGCTGACTTGGCTTTGAAGTTCGGGCCTGCAGAGTATTTTTCTCTGATGGTGCTGGGCCTGGTGGCCTCGGTGGTGTTGGCCAGTGGCTCACTCTTGAACGCGATTGGCATGGTCCTTCTTGGTCTGTTGCTGGGCTTGGCGGGCACGGACGTGAACTCGGGCGTGGCGCGTTACACCTTCGACTTGCCTGAGTTGGCCGATGGCATCAACTTTGTCATCGTGGCGATGGGCATGTTCGGCATCGGCGAAATCGTGCGCAATCTCGAGCACGATCAGACCCGAAATCTGGTGATGAAAAAAGTCTCCGGCCTGATGCTCAGCAAAGACGATTTCAAGCGAATCTTGGCGCCGGTTTTGCGCGGAACTTTCCTGGGTTCGGCGCTGGGCATACTCCCGGGAGGCGGCGCCATGCTGGCCTCGTTTGCGGCCTACTCGATTGAGAAAAAGGTCTCCAAGAATTCGGCCCAGTTCGGCAAGGGTGCGATTGAGGGCGTCGCAGCACCCGAATCCGCCAATAACGCTGGGGCACAGACCTCATTCATTCCGATGCTGACGCTGGGCATTCCGTCCAACCCTGTGATGGCCTTGATGATTGGCGCCATGATCATCCAGGGCATTCAGCCCGGCCCGGCCGTGATGACGGAGCAGCCCGCGCTGTTTTGGGGGCTGATCGCCTCCATGTGGATAGGCAACTTCTTTCTCGTGGTGCTCAACCTGCCCTTGATCGGCCTGTGGGTCAAGATGATCATGGTGCCTTACCACCGGCTCTATCCGGCTATTCTGATGTTCTGTGCGATTGGCGTTTTCAGCCTGAACAGCAGTCAGTTTGATATCTACCTGATGGCGCTGTTCGGTCTGTTTGGCTATGCGTGCGCCAAGCTGAACTGCGAGCCAGCGCCCATGCTCTTGGGCTTCATCATTGGGCCCATGATGGAGGAGTACCTGCGCAGGGCGATGATCCTCTCCAAGAGCGACCCGATGGTGTTTGTGCAGCGCCCGATCAGTGCCGTCATGCTGGCGATGGCCGCCTTGGCCTTGTTTGTGGTGCTGAGCCCGGCGATGCAGAAGAAGCGCGAGGAGGCGTTTCACGAGGAGTGACCGTGGATTGGGCGGTGGCTAGCAGCCTGCCCAGTCCGCCCCCGCCTTGCCCAAGGCTTATTGCGCCCAGGGCAACTCTCGCAAGGGGCGAGTCTTTTCCGGCCAGGGGGACATGAGCGCAACCCGGCGGCCGTGCCCGTCGCTCGCCGCGCCATCTGTTGAACCTGAACGGGCTCCCGTCTTTACACTCCCCGCCGTGCATCCGGTCCTGAACATCTCCGCCTATCGCTTCGTCGTGCTCGACGACGTGGACGCGCTGCGCGCACAGATCCATGCGCAGGCCGCCTCGCGCGAGCTGAAGGGCACGGTGCTGCTGGCCGACGAAGGCATCAACCTGTTCCTGGCCGGGCCGCCCGAATCGGTACGCGATTTCGTTGAGTGGCTGCGCCGTGACGAGCGCTTCGCCTCGCTCGAAGTCAAGGAAAGCCCATCGGCCAACGTGCCGTTCGGCAAGCTGCTGGTGAAGGTCAAGCGCGAGATCATCCGGATGAACCACCCGGCCATCCGACCGCAGGCCGAGCGCGCACCGGCGGTCGGTGCGCAGACGCTGGCGCGCTGGCTGGACCAGGGCCACGACGACGAAGGCCGCGAGGTGGTCACGCTGGACACCCGCAATGCGTTCGAGGTCGATGCCGGACGCTTTCGCGGCGCGGTCGACTGGCGCATCGACAAGTTCAGCGACTTCCCGGCGGCGGTGCTCGCGCACCGCGACGAGCTACGCGGCAAGACGGTGGTCAGCTACTGCACCGGCGGCATCCGCTGCGAGAAGGCGGCGCTGTTCATGGCCGATGCGGGCATCGACCACGTGATGCAGCTCGACGGCGGCATCCTCAAATACTTCGAGGAGACCGGCGGCGCGCACTACGACGGCCACTGCTTCGTGTTCGACGCGCGGCGCGAAGTCGGCAGCGATCTGCGTCCGGCCGGCGCCGCGATGACCCACGATCCGCAGGGGGGCGTCGATCCGGTGTAAGGTGATTCGGTGTCGGATCGACACCGCTTGCCGAACACGAGATCGCCGATGCCGCAGCTTCCGCAAACCACTCCTGAACGCGCCGGCAGCGCCGACGCGTCGCCGGGCGATCTGGCTGCCCGCTATGCGGAAGTGCGCTCGATGTCGATGCGCCTGACCGAGCCGCTCAGCGACGAGGACTGCCAGGTGCAATCGATGCCCGATGCCAGCCCGGCCAAATGGCATCTGGCGCACCTCACCTGGTTTTTCGAAACCTTCGTGCTCGAACCGCACGAGCCCGGTTTCCGGGCCTTCGACCCGAGCTTCCGGGTGCTGTTCAACAGCTACTACCAGGGCGTCGGCGAGCAGCATCCGCGCGCGCAGCGCGGGCTGATCAGCCGGCCGAGCCTGACCACGGTGAAGCGCTATCGCGCGCAGGTCGACGCGCGGATGCAGGCGCTGATGGCACGTGCGGCGGCCGACGGCACGCTCGACACCGAACTGCGCGGTCTGATCACGCTCGGCCTGCACCACGAACAGCAGCACCAGGAGCTGCTGCTGACCGATATCAAGCATGTGCTGTCGTTCGGCGCGCCGTCGGCGACTGAACCGATGGCCTACGCCAAGCGCTGGCCGATCGGCGCGATCGAAGCCCAGCCGCTGCGCTGGTTCGCTTACGAAGGCGGGTTGTTCGACCTGGGTCACGACCCGGTACAAGACGGCGACTTCTGCTTCGACAACGAGACGCCGCGTCACCGCGCGTACACCGCGCCATTCGAGCTGGCGTCGCGCCCGATCAACCACGGCGAGTTTCTGGCCTTCATCGAGGACGGAGGCTACCGACGGCCGGAGCTGTGGTTGTCGGCGGGGTGGAACTGGGTCAACGAAGGCCCCCATGGCCAGCCGCGTCAGGCACCGCTGTACTGGCAGCAGCGCGACGGCAGCTGGTTCACGCACACGCTGCAGGGCACGGTGGCGATCGATCCGCACACGCCCATGTGCCACCTCAGCTACTTCGAGGCCGATGCCTGTGCACGCTGGGCCGGCGCCCGGCTGCCGACCGAAGGCGAGTGGGAGTTCGCGGCTCGGCGGCTGTCACCGCGTGCGCTGCGGCAGGCCCACTTCGTCGCGCGAGGCGCGTTCCATCCGCTGCCACCGATCAGCGCGGCCAGCGACGAGCCGCTGCAGATGTACGGCGACGTGTGGGAGTGGACGCAGTCGAACTACAACCCCTACCCCGGCTACCGGCCACTGCCCGGCGCGGTGGGTGAGTACAACGGCAAGTTCATGTGCAACCAGTTCGTGCTGCGCGGCGGCTCGTGCGCGACGCCGGCCGGCCATGTGCGGGCGAGCTACCGGAACTTCTTTCCGCCCGAGGCGCAGTGGCAGTTCAGCGGGTTGCGTCTGGCGCGCGAGGTTGGCGGCTGACGCCGCGGGTCAGGAATTCAGCACATCGAGCACGTCGGAGTGGAACTCGCGCTGGTACAGGATGTAGATGACGCCGCCGGTGGCCAGCACGAACACCAGCGGTGACAGGAACCAGCTGACCGCGGCGAACGCGAAGTAGTAGGCCCGCAGGCCATCGTTGAAGGTCTCGGCCGCCAGGCCGACGACGCGGCCGGCCCGATCGGCGAACTCGTCGCGCGACAGCTCCAGCGTCTCGAATTGCTGGGCCTCGGGGGCCGATGCGACCAGCAGCGCGCCGAAGGTGTACTGTCGCATCGACCAGGTGAAACGGAAGAACGCGTAGACGAAGATCGCCAGCATCAGCACGATCTTCAAATCGAACACCAGCACGGTGGTGCGCACCGCGAACGGGATCTCGCGCACCAGTTCGCTGGCGTTGTTCGAGCCCAGCACCGCCAGCAGGCCACCGATGATCAGGATGGTCGTCGACGCGAAGAACGACGGGCTGGTCGACAGGCTCTGCACCACCACGCCGTCGATCACGCGCACCTCGCGGTAGGTGGTCTGCAGCATCCACTGCCGCCGGATGCGGTTGGTCGATGCGAGGATCGAGGGCCGACAGCTGGCCAGCCTGCGCGCGAACAGCGCGTAGCCGACCCACCCGCCGAAGAAACAACCCAGGGCCACCCAGTCGTGCCAGGGCAGCAAGCGAAAAACAGTCAGCACGATGTCCATGCGCGAATGTAGCAAGCGCGCGCGGCGCCTCGCGGGCGCCGTTGCCTCGGCGGACTACCGGTTGAAGCGCGCGGTGATCGCCGCGATCCGCTCACCGAACAGGCGCGCGGTTTCGAGATCGCTGGGCAGCATCTCGTCGACGCTGGCGTCCGACGGCGTCGCCGCCATCGCGCCGGCGAACGAGCCGAGGTAGTTGACGTCGCCGCGCGTCGCCGATTTGGCGCTGCTCGGCATCATGCCGGTGCCGACCCAGACCATGCCGTGCTGCTGGCTCAGCGTGAAGAAGTAGTGCAGCGTCGACAGCTTGTCGCCATTCATCGAGGCCGAGTTGGTGAATCCGGCGGCGATCTTGTCCTTCCAGGCGTGCGTGAACCACGGCTTGCTGGACGTGTCGGCGAACTTCTTGAACTGCCACGACGCGCTGCCCATGTAGGTCGGCGAGCCGAAGACGATCGCGTCGGCAGCGAGCAGCGTGGCCCATTGCTCGGGCGTGAGGTTGCCCTCGGCATCGATGGCGACCAGTTCGCCGCCCGCACCAGCAGCGACCGATTCGGCCATCCTCTTCGTGTGGCCGTAGCCGCTGTGGAAAACGATCGCGATCTTGGACATGGATGCTCCTGAAGAAAGTTGAAGAACGTGAGGGCAGCGCGATGTCACGCCGCCAGATCGAACACCAGCACTTCGGCGTCGTGCGCATCGTCGAGCACCAGCCGGCTTTCATCGCTGAGCTTGACCGCATCGCCACCGACCAGCGGCTGGCCGTTGACGCTGAGTTGGCCGCGCACCAGGTGCACATAGGCCTTGCGTTGCGGGTCGAGCGCCATCTCGGCCCGCTCGCCGGCATCGAACAGACCGGCGCGGATCGACGCATCGGCATGCACCGTCACCGAGCCATCGCGGCCGTCGGGGCTCGCGACCAGGCGCAGGCGGCCGCGCTTGTCGGCGGCGTCGAACTGCTTCTGCTCGTAGCCCGGCTCGATGCCGTGCTCGCGGGGCAGGATCCAGATCTGCAGCAGGTGCGTGGTGGCGTCGGGCGCGTGGTTGAACTCGCTGTGCTGCACGCCGCGCCCCGCGCTCATGCGCTGCACGTCGCCGGGCAGGATGACCGCGCCGGTGCCGAGGCTGTCCTTGTGCGCCAGCGCGCCACTGAGCACGTAAGTGACGATCTCCATGTCCCGGTGGCCATGCGTGCCGAAGCCGGTGCCCGGCGCGATGTAGTCGTCGTTGATGACCCGCAGGTTGCCGAAGCCCATGTGGGCCGGGTCGCGGTAATCGGCGAACGAGAAGCTGTGAAAACTCCGGAGCCAACCGTGGTCTGCGTGTCCACGGTCAGAGCCTTTGCGCATCGTGAACATGGGGTGCCTCCTGTGGAAGACCTCACTGTAGAAGCGGCGAGCCGAGCCGACGTGCACCCGCACTTGAAGCGAACGTTCAAATAACATGAAGCGCTGTCGCTACCCGGCCCCACCATGACCCGCAACGTGCTGACCCCCGACGCCCTGACGATGATGGATGTCATCGCCCGCACCGGCAGCTTCGCCGCCGCCGCCCGCATGCTGGGCAAGGTGCCGTCCGCCCTCACCTACAACGTGCGGCAGCTCGAAGACGCGCTCGACGTGCTGCTGTTCGACCGGCGCTCGGGCCAGGCGCAGCTCACCGCCGCCGGCGAAGAGCTGCTGCACGAAGGCCGGCGCCTGCTCGAACAGATGGACGCCGTCGCCAACCGCGTCAAGCGGGTCGCCACCGGTTGGGAAACGCAACTGACGGTGGCGGTCGACGACGCGCTGTCGCGGCTGACGGTGTTCGAGCTGTGCGAGGATTTCTATGCGCTGCGGCCTGCGGTGGCGGTGTCATCGAAATCTTCGTCCTTCGGCGCCGCCGCGTCCGGCAGCGCCGGTCCCGGCACCCGGCTGCGGCTGCGCACCGAGGTGCTGGCCGGCACCTGGGAAGCACTGGTCAGCGGACAGGCCGACCTGGCGATCGGTGTCGGCATCGATCACGCCGCGCCGACGGGCGTGCAGGTCGAGACGCTGGGCACGATGGGCTTCGTGTTCGCCGTCGCGCCGCACCATCCCCTGGCGACAATCGCCGAGCCGATCGGCGACGCGCTGCTGGTGCGGCACCGTGCGGTGGCAGTGGCCGATTCGGCCCAGCGCCTGACGCCGCTCACCGTCAACCTGCTGCCGGGGCAGGATGTGTTCACCGTGCCGACGATGCAGGCCAAGCTCGAAGCGCAGTTGCGCAGCCTGGGCTGCGGTTACCTGCCCGAGCCGATCGCCCGCGAGCACATCGCCGCCGGTCGGCTGGTCGCCAAGGCGGTCGAACGCGCACGGCCCCCGGCGACGTTCGGCTACGCGTGGCGGGTGCCGGCCGCGGCCCAGGCCGCTGTCGATGCCGCGGCGGCCGGGACGGCCGTTGCAGCGGCCGCGAACGGCGCCCGGCGAGCGGCCCCGGTGGGTCTCGCGTTGCGCTGGTGGCTGGACCGGCTCGCCCACCCCGCCACACGCCTCGCGCTGCTGGAACGGCACGCGGGCCCGTGGCCGGCGGGGTATTGAGCCTGCCAGCCGCGCTCGCGATGTCCAGACCGACCGGCCGCTTCGCGCCCTCGCCCACCGGCCCGCTGCACGCCGGCTCGATGGTGGCCGCGCTGGCCAGCTGGCTCGATGCGCGGGCACACGGCGGCCGCTGGCTGGTGCGCATCGAGGACGTCGACCTGCCGCGCTGCGTCCCCGGTGCCGACGAGTTCATCCTGCTGCAACTCGCCAGTTGCGGCCTGATCGCCGACGAGCCGGTGGTGTGGCAGTCGCAGCGCCACGACCTGTACCTGTCGGCAATGCGGCGGCAGCTGATGCGGCACCAGCGCTCGTTTGCGTGCAGCTGCTCGCGTCGCGACATCGAGCAGGCATGGCTGGCCCGCGGACAGGTTCGACAGGAGCACGGCGAGCTGGTGTATCCGGGCACCTGCCGACTGGGACTGCACGGCAAGCCCGCCCGGGCACAACGCCTGCGCTGCACGCAGGAAGACGGCATCGATCTGGTGATCGCCTGGACCGACCGGCGCCTCGGCCCGATAACGCAGAACGTCACGCAGGCCATCGGCGATTTCGTGCTGCGGCGCGCCGACGGCCTGTGGGCGTACCAGCTCGCGGTGGTGGTCGACGATGCGGACCAGGGCGTGACCCACGTCGTGCGCGGCGGCGACATGGCCGAGAGCACGCCGCGCCAGATCCACCTGCAGAGGCAACTCGGCGTGCCCACACCGTCTTACCTGCACACCCCGGTGGTGATGGCCGCCGACGGCCACAAGCTGTCGAAACAGAACGGCGCCGCCGCCATCGACCCGCGCGAGCCGCTGAAGGTCTTGCGCGAAGCGGGCGCGGTGCTCGGCATCGAGGCGCAGGGGGACACAGTCGGCGACTGGCTGGCCGGCGCGGTGCCGGCCTGGGCGGCGGCGTTCCCACCCACGCTGCCAGCACCGTCAGGCTGGGCCGATCCGCCGACGTAGTGCGGCGCGCCAGGCTCGATCGGTACCGATCGAGCCTGGCTTGCGGACGCCGGCGCCGAAAACGATGGGGGCCACAGGCATGACCAACGGCAGCGAGGCTGCACGAGCGGGCATCATCAGTTCTCCAGTGGAATCACTTGGGTTCAGCAAGAACTTGCAAAAGCGCGCCGCTTTTGTCGGAAATTTGATGCCCGTTGATTGCCCGTCGAACACCGTGAAAACCAACAAGAATCAATCCCTTGCAGCCACCGAGCCTGCCGATCTAGGGCGCAGTTTTCCTGCCTAAGCGGCGCTGACAGCGGGGGAAGCCCTTGTAGGGGCGTGAATCCGGCGGCCTGAATACACTGCCCGCCATGAATTCAACCGACAACACCCCTACCTTGGCACGCTTGCCGACGCTGGCCCACGGCCCCGACTGGACCTGGCGCAACCGCTTTCGGGCTCTGGGGTGCGAGTACCACACCGAGTTGCAGCCCCAGCCGATGCACGAGTCGCATTGGATCGCTCACAGCGATGCATGTGCTGCATTGCTGGGCCTGCCGGCTGAATGGCAGATGGACCCGAGATGGAATGCGCTCGAGGTGTTCAGCGGCAACGCACTGTGGCCCGGCATGCAGCCGCTGGCCAGCGTCTACAGCGGCCACCAGTTCGGAGTGTGGGCGGGACAACTCGGCGACGGCCGTGCGCTGTGGCTGGGCGAGATCGACACGACCAGCGGCCCGATGGAGCTGCAGCTCAAGGGTTCCGGCCTGACACCGTACTCGCGCATGGGCGATGGCCGTGCGGTGCTGCGATCGTCGATCCGAGAATTCCTGTGTTCCGAGGCGATGCACGGGCTCGGCATCCCGACGACACACGCGCTGTGCATCACGGGATCGAGCCTGCCGGTACGGCGCGAAGCGCTCGAGACTGCGGCCGTGGTGACGCGTGTGGCACCGAGCTTCATCCGTTTCGGTCATTTCGAGCATTTCTCGCAGCACGACGAGCCGGACTCACTGAAGCGACTGGCCGACTTCGTGATCGAGCACCATTACCCCGAGTGCCTGAACACCCCACAGCCCTACATCGCAATGCTCGGCACCGTGGCGCGACGCACGGCGGAGTTGCTGGCGCAGTGGCAGGCGGTGGGCTTCTGCCACGGCGTGATGAACACCGACAACATGTCGATCCTGGGGCTCACGCTCGATTACGGCCCGTTCGGCTTTCTCGACAGCTATGACCCGGGCCACGTCTGCAACCACACCGATCACAAGGGGCGATACGCTTTCTCACGCCAACCGAGCGTGGCGTTCTGGAACCTGCATGCGCTGGCGCAGGCGCTGATGCCGCTGATCGGCAACAGCCATGCGGCGCTCGACGCGATCGATATCTACAAGCCCTTCTACGCCGACGCGATGCGGCGCCAGCTGCGCAACAAGCTCGGATTCACCACCACCGAAGCCGGAGACGCCGGACTGATCGATTGGCTGCTGAAGCAGATGGCCTATGAGAAGACCGATCACACGATCCTGTTCCGCCGGTTGTCACGATTCAGTTCGGCCGAAGGCACCGACAACAGCGAAGTGCTGGGCCTGTTCAAGGATCGCAAGTTCATCGAAACGTGGTCCAAGGCCTATGGCGACCGCCTGCGATCCGAAGGCAGCAACGATGCCCAGCGGGCAGCCGCCATGAACCGCGTCAACCCGAGCGTCGTGCTGCGCAACCATTTGGCGGAGGCGGCGATCCGCCAGGCGCAGGGTGGCGATTTCTCCGAAGTGCAGCGGCTGTTGAAGGTTCTGCAGAACCCGTTCGACGAAAGCATCGACGGGACGGACGACGCCGACTTTCCACCTGACTGGGCACAGGAAATCGAAGTCTCCTGTTCTTCCTGAAACCGACACGAGAGCAAGCAACCATGAAGGACGACCAACCCCGAGAGGTGCAGAAGACCGATGCCGAGTGGCGCGCCCAGCTGGACGCGACTCAGTACGAGGTGGCCCGTCATGCCGGCACCGAGCGCGCCTTCACCGGCAAGTACTGGGACCACTGGGAGGCGGGCCAGTACCACTGCGTCGGCTGCGGCACGCCGCTGTTCGAGGCGAGCACGAAGTTCGACGCCGGCTGCGGCTGGCCCAGTTACTCCGAGCCGATCAACAGCACGGTGATCGAGCGCATCACCGACCGCAGCCACGGCATGGTGCGCGTCGAGGTGCGCTGCAACCGCTGCGGGTCGCACCTGGGCCATGTGTTCAATGACGGGCCCACGCCGACCGGCGAGCGCTTCTGCATCAATTCGGCTTCGATAGACTTCAAGTCCCCGACCTGACAGCAGCAACGTCCTCCGCATCGCGATGCGGGCTCACACGCTGATCCATACGCATCCATGAAACTGCTGCTCGACTTCCTGCCGATCATCCTTTTCTTCGGCACCTACAAATACGCCCAGTCGAACACGGAATGGGCCGCTGCGTTCGCGACCGAGCATCTCGGCTTCATCGTCTCGGGGGGCGCGGTCGGCGCGACCGAGGCGCCGGTGCTGCTGTCCACGGTGGTGGTGATCATTGCGACCTTCGCGCAGATCGCCTACCTGTACGCCCGAGGCAGGAAGGTCGACACGATGCTGTGGGTGAGCCTGGTGCTGGTGGTGCTGCTGGGAGGCGCGACCATCTGGTTCCACAACGAGGAATTCATCAAGTGGAAGCCCACGGTGCTCTACTGGGCGATGGCGCTGGCGCTGTGGGTCGGCCCTGCGCTCTTCGGCAAGAACCTGCTGCAGAAGATGATGGGCGACCAGGTGCGGCTGCCCGAGCCCGTGTGGGCCCGCCTCAATCTGGCCTGGGTTGCGTTCTTCTTCATGATGGGCGTGTTGAACCGCTATGTGGCCTGGCGCTACTCCACCGACACCTGGGTCAACTTCAAGCTGTTCGGCAGCATGGGCCTGATGATCGTGTTCATGGTCGCGCAGGGCTTCTACCTGAGTCGTCACCTCGAACCCGACGAGGCCGAATCGAACCCGCCACCCGGGTGAGTGACCTCACCACCTCGCCCGCTGCACAGGATCCCGCATGACCGCTTCCGTCTCCGACATCGAATCGACGCTGCGCGCCGCGCTGCATCCCACCGAACTGGTGGTGCAGGACGACAGCCACCTGCACGCCGGGCACGCAGGCGCCCGCGAAGGCCGGCATTACACCGTGCGACTGGTCAGCGAGCGCTTCACCGGGCTGGGCCGCGTGGCCCGACATCGCCTCGTTTATGATTCATTGAAGCCCCAGATGCAGTCTGGCATCCATGCGTTGGTCATCGACGCGCGTGCTCCCGGCGAAGCCTGATCGCAGCCTCATCGGCGAACTTCTCCCGGTCCAAGCCATCTACCTCGATGCTCGGGTTCGCCCGGCGGCAGTTCACTGCCGAACCGCCTCACCACTCTTCCACACGAGTTGAAAGCCTCATTCCCATGAACAAGCCGTTCCTCACCTCCACCACTCTGGCCGCCATGCTCGCGGTCGCCCTGTTGGCTCCGCTGCCGGTTCTGGCGCAGAACCTGGCCCTTGTGAACGGCAAGGCCGTTCCGAAGGCGCGCGTCGAAGCGTTGCTTCAGCAGGTCACCAAGCAAGGCCAGCCCCGCACACCCGAACTCGAAGCGCAGGTGCGTGACGAGGTCGTGCTGCGCGAGATGTTCGTGCAGGAAGCCGAGAAGCGCGGCCTCGCAGCCAACGCCGAATACAAGTCGCAGATGGAATTCGCCCGACAGACCATCTTGATTCGCGAGTTGTTCACGCAGTTCCAGAGCGCGAACCCGGTGACCGATGCAGATATCCAGGCCGAGTACGAACAGGTTCAGAAACAGTCCGCCGGTACCGAGTACCGTGCCCGCCACATCCTGGTCGAAACCGAAGACCAGGCGAAAGCCCTGATCGCGCAGATCAAGGGCGGCGCCAAGTTCGAGGAATTGGCACAAAAGAACTCGAAGGACTCCGGCTCAGGCGCCAACGGCGGTGACCTCGACTTCGCGAATCCAGCGTCCTTCGTGCCTGAGTTCTCGCAGGCGATGGTCAAGCTGAAGAAGGGCGAGATGACCGAGACGCCAGTCAAGTCGCAATTCGGCTTCCACATCATCCGCCTCGACGACACCCGCGCCGCGCAACTGCCTCCGCTGGCCGAGGTCAAGCAGCAGATTCAGCAGAAGCTGGGCCAAGGCAAGATCGCGAAGTTCCGCGACGACATCCGCGCCAAGTACAAGACCGACTACAAGTTCGCGAACTGATCGACCTGCTTGCCGGCCTGCCCTCGCTCACGCGGGGGCAGCATCCAGTTCGACCCGACCCGCCTCGATGCGAAGCTGCCGGTCGCAACGCGCCGCCACCTCACGGTCGTGGGTGACCAGCACCAGCGTCGTGCCGGTCTCCCGGTTGAGTTCGAACATCAGCGCCATCACGCGCTCGCCCGTCGCGAAGTCCAGGCTGCCGGTCGGTTCATCGGCCAGCAGCACGTCGGGCTGAACGACGAAGGCCCGGGCCAGCGCGACCCGCTGCTGCTCGCCGCCCGACAGCACCTTCGGGTAGTGGCGCAATCGATCAACCAATCCGACCCGCTCCAGCATCTCGGTGGCGAGCACCCGCGCATCGCTGCGCCCCTGCAGTTCGAGCGGCAACATGACGTTCTCTAGCGCAGTCAAGTTGCCCAGCAGTTGAAAGCTCTGGAACACGAATCCGACATGCGCAGCCCGCACGGCCGCACGCGCGTCCTCGTCGAGGCTGAACAGGTCGGTACCGGCCAGCCGCACCGCGCCCGAGGTCGGGGTGTCCAGACCGGCGATGATCGACAGCAAGGTGCTCTTGCCCGAACCCGACGCGCCGACGATCGCCACCGACTGTTTTCGCTGAAGATTGAAACTGATCTCGTGGAGGATGGTCAATGCTCCACCCGCGTCGGGTACGCACTTGGTGATTCGGTCAACGGCAATGATGGGATCGGACATGAACAATTCGGGAAGACACGCGACAACGATGGACCCCGCCCGTCGGCGTTGGTTTCACGGCTTTTTCCACTGTACCGCGCTGATGTGTCTGGGCGGCGCGGTGTCTGCCGCGCAATCGCAGACGCCGGTGGCCGCGCTGGCCCATGCGGCACAGGCCGGCAAGCCCCCGCGCAACACGGTTTTGGTGGTCGGCGACAGCTTGTCGGCCGAATACGGCCTGAAGCGGGGCAGCGGCTGGGTCGCGTTGCTGGAACAGCGAATCTTCAGCGAACAGGTCTCGGCGAGGGTGATCAACGCCAGCGTCAGCGGCGACACCACGTCGGGCGGCCTGTCACGTCTGCCAGCCCTGCTGAAGCAGCACCATCCGACGCTCGTGATCCTGGAGCTGGGAGGCAACGACGGGCTGCGGGGTCTGCCGCTGGCGGACACGCAGCGCAACCTCGGCCAGATGGCGCAGACCGTCAAGGCGGCCGGGGCACGCGTGCTGGTCGTCGGCGTGCAGATTCCGCCGAACTACGGGCGTCGCTACAACGACGAACTGGCGGCACTGTTCGTATCGGTCGCCCGGACCGAAGGCGCCGCGCTGGTGCCGTTCCTGATGAAGGACGTGCCCGACGAGCAATACCAGGCCGATCGCATCCATCCGATGGAGGTGGGGCACCCGGCGATGCTGGCCAATGTGTGGCCTGCGCTGAAGCCTCTGCTGCGCTGAGACCTGCCGCCATCGGCAGGTCGGGCCGCGCTCGGGGCCATCAGTTCGCGTTGCGCCGATCGCGCCCGTCACGCGGATCACGTTCGTCACGCCGGTCTCGCCCATCGCGCGGGTCGGCGCGCTGATCACCAGCAGCGGGCAGCCTCGGTCTCTCCCGCCGGACATCGCCGCCATCGGCCCCGCGCTGCGGATTGCGGCCGTTGTCCCGATCGATCGGCGCCTGAACAGGCTGAGCGGGCTGGTCCCGAACCGCAGGGACCTGACGCCTCTCGTGATTCTCCCGACCGGGTTCGAACAACTGGTTGCGGCTCGGCGGGTTGCGCGCCGGCTCGGCGTTGTCGGGCGCGGCCGGTGCAGGCCTCACCGGCAGTGTCGGCATCACCTGCGGCGTCGGAGCCGGTCGCACCGTCGGCCTAGGAACCGGCTGGACCATCGGCGCACCCGGATTCACCGCCCCCGGCACGGCCAGGTTGGGCGGTTCACCACGAGGCCAGGGCGCGCGGCCATGGTCATCCTCGCGCGGACGCGTCGGCAGCATCGGCGCCACTCCCGGCAAGGTGCGCGTGACCTGCGGCGGCACCGTCGTGACGGTGTTGGGCGCGCCACGATCGACGGATGGATGCGGGATCGCCGCCGGCGGGCGGTCGCCTCTGTCGCCTCTGTCGCCTCTGTCGCCTCTGTCGCCTCTGTCGCCTCTGTCGCCTCTGTCGCCTCTGTCGCCTCTGTCGCCTCTGTCGTTGCGGTCGTTGCGGTCGTTGCGGTCGCCTCGATCAATGCGATCACGCTGATCACCGCGATCTCGCGGCGCATCGAAGTGCGACCCGTTCAGTTCGCGCTCGTATCGAGGGCTGGCGCGAAAGCCGGGCACATAGCG
>JAURWR010000107.1 GCA_030654805.1 Burkholderiaceae bacterium | reverse complement strand
GAGACGCTGGATGCCAACACCATCATCCCCGGCAAGACCGACTACTCCTACGACATCATCAGATGACGAACCAGGGCCGGGCGGCAACGCCAGGCCCTGGTCACTTCAAGAACCATCAACAGACCTCATCATGGCCAACGTCACTTTTTCATCCCCCCGCATGCCCAAGGACCTGACGGTCTATGCCGTGGCAGGCGACACCCAGACGCTGCTGTCGGTGGCCCAGGCGCACAAGGTGCCGCTGGACTCCGAATGCGAGAACGGCGAGTGCGGCTCGTGCCTGCTGAAGGTCAGCGTGCTGTCGGGCAAGACGCCCTATGGCGTGGCAATGACCGAGAAGGAAAAGGTCGTGCTGCGCTACGCCGGCAAGATCACCAAGGAGCAGCTGGAGCTGGCCGAGACGAGCGACATTCCGCCGCCCTGGCGCCTGGGCTGCCAGTTCATCGTCCGCAACGAAGACATCCTCGTCACGTTCTGAACAAGGAGGCCCCCATGGAGCCGGTGCTGGTCAGGACCACGCAGGACAACCGCAAGGTCGAGGTGATCGATGGGTGGCTCTGCCTGGACGGCGTGCCCGAGGTGCGTGAGCTGGTGGTGCTGGACGAGCATCCCAATCGCCAGGCCATCCTTGCGCGCGTGCCCAAGGCCACCCACATGGCCGGCCGGCTGCCCTTGACGATGGCCGAAGCTTCGGTGGCCCAGGCCGCATTGCGCCGCATGCAGGACCGCTTCGACGGCAGCCCGCAGGCCGTCGCCGAGCGGCTGCGCGCGGCGGTGTGGCAGAAGTCAGTGGCCGAAGGTGCCGAATGATGTACCTGCTGGAGCTGCCGCCCGGCGCGCCGCCGCGCGTCTGGTTTGCCTTCGATGCCGACGACCTGCACCGCAAGCTGGGCGCCGGCGGCGGTTTGCCCGAGTGGCCGATTCAGCTGTGGCCCGACGAAGAGAGCGCGCTGATGGCCTGCGAGAACGATGCCGATCCGCTGTGGAAAGGTACCGGCTGGCAGGCTCGCTGGGCCTTGCGCGAGCAACTGATCGCCACCGAGGTGCTGGCCGAGGACTGAGCCTGGCTTCTTCGCTCGTTCAGGCCAGCGCCACCTGCGCGCCAGCACCGATCGCGCAGGGTGCCAGGCCGTCGCGGTGGCGCTGCCACATCTCGCCAAACAGCGCTTCCAGCGCCAGCGTGTAGGCCACCACGTCGAACAGGGGCACCACGTTGCGCTGGTCGGCCAGGTCCGCGCGCAATGCCTGCCGGCGTGGCCCATCGGCCGCCAATGCCGCGGCCAGCGCCGCGTAGTCGGCCAGGTCGTGCGTCACCAGTTCAGGCAGGCCCACCGCGTGCAGCAGGCTGCCGGCCACCCGCCGCGCGGCGAAGGTGTCGCCGGCGCAGGTGACCACCGGCACGCCGGCCCACAGCGCATCGCTGGCGGTGGTGTGGGCGTTGTAGGGCGCGGTGTCCAGCACCAGGTCAGCCAGCTGCAGGCGCGCCAGATGCTCGGCCTGCGGCCGCTGCGGCGCGAACACCAGGCGGTGCGGTGCCACGCCTCGCTGCAGGGCCTCGCGACGCAGGTTGCCTTCGGCTTGATCGTCGTGCAACAACCACATCACGCTGCCGGGGGTCTGGTCAAGCAACTGGCACCAGATGGCAAAGACTTCAGGCGTGAACTTCCACGCCTGGTTGAAGCAGCAGAACACCAGGCCTGCCTCGGGCAGACCCGCCACCGCCCGGCTGGGCGCCGGACCGGCCCGCGCCCGACGCCCATGCGGCTGGTAGCTGTGCGGCAGGCAGGCCAGCGCCTCGCTGTAGTCGGCTTCGGCGCCGGCCGGGGTGATGAAGCGGTCGCTGACCAGGTAGTCGCTGAAGGTGCCACCCAGGGTGCCGGGGTAGCCCAGGAAGCTCACCTGCACTGGCGCCGGCCGGTAGGTCAGCAAGGCAGTTCGGGTGGCGGCGGTGTAGCCCTTCAGGTCGATCAGGATGTGGATGCCGGCGGCGTGGATGGCCCGGGCAGCCTGCAGATCGCCCATCGCGGCGATGTCGGTGAAGTGGTCGAAGCGCGCCTGCAGCCGCTGGCGCATGCCATGACCGTCATCGGCGCCGTAGCTGTAGGCATGCAGCTCGAACCGGCCGCGGTCGTGGGCTTCCAGCATCTCGACCAACAGCAGCGCGGTGGCGTGCTGACGAAAGTCGTTCGACAGGTAACCCAGGCGAATGCGCCCTGCAGGCGGACCGATCTGCGGTGGCGCCGCCGCAGGGTCGACGGCGAACTCAGCGGCCAGCAGCTCGCGTTCAGCGGCGCTGGCCTGCCAGCGCGCCGCCATCCAGCGCGTCGAGGCTCGTCGCTGCTGTGCGGCACTGATGCCTGGCATCGACAGCAGGTGAAACGGCGGCCACGCCGCGGCTGAAGGGTCGTCGAGGGCCTGCTGGACTCTCACCCGCCAGGCATCGAAATCGTCCCACTCACACCAGGCGCGACTGCGGGCGTAATCTTTCATCAGCGTGGATTGCAAGTTCCACGCCGCGCAACAGTTCAGCCCGCCCGCCGCGCGACTGACCCGCACGGGGCCCGCCAGTCGACGCTGCCTGCAGACGATCGCGGATCAGCGACCCGCAGCGTCAGCGGCGCCGAACACCCAGCAATCCGAACAATCCCAAGCCGGCCAGCATCATGCTGAAGGTTCGCGCCTCCGGCACCGCGGTGATGAAGCTCAGCGTCACATCCAGCGACGAGTCGCGCACACCGGTGCCCGTCGCCACCATCTTGTAGGTGCCCGGCCCGATCGCGCTGGCAAACGTCGACACCGCGAATCCGCCCAAGGTGCCGGCAAAGGAGTCACTGGTGACCAGCGCGCTGCTCGAATCGAAGATGTCGATGTTCACGCCGATCAGGCGCGGGCCGGTGCCCGCAGCCGTCGAGATCTCCCACGCTGCTTCACCGACCAGGCTGCCCACGCCCGCACCGACCGTGAAGGTGATCGACTGCGACAGCGGACCGGGGCCGGAGGTGACCAGGGTGTCCAGCCGGATGTTGTCGCCCGCGAGCACCGGAGTGCCCAACGTGACCGCCACGTTCAACGTGTTGGTCGACACCGATTGGGTCACGGCCTGTGCCGTCGGCGCCATGGCAGCGCTGGCCACCAGCAGGGCACCCGCCCATTTTGAAACCGCAAAGGCATGCATGGCATCTCCTTGGAAGCTCGGTTCAGTCCAGCCGGTCGACGATCGGACAGGAGCCCCAATGTAGTCAGTGGGACTTGCGGCACAACCCTTCAATCTGGGGATGAGCGCGGCGCGCCAAGTCGGACTGACGACGTCGGCTTTGTCGCAAATCCATCATCCTCGCGGTGTGTCCTGATTCGAGCCAAGTGCTTGATTCGTATGGCAGCGCAGGCCAGCGACAGGCTGGCACCGAACCTGCAAAGCAAGGCTGTACCCCACCACCGGAGGCCCCGCATGTCCGCATCGCTGAAAGCCAAGATCGCCGACGTCTTCGACGAGCCCGGTTGTGACAAGAACACCGCCAAGAGCGACAAGGAACGCAAGAAGGGCTGCACCAAGCAGCTGACGCCCGGCGCCGCGGCTGGCGGCTGCGCCTTCGACGGCGCCAAGATCGCGCTGCAGCCCATCGTCGACGTGGCCCACCTGGTGCACGGCCCCATCGCCTGCGAAGGCAACAGCTGGGACAACCGCCACAGCGCGTCCAGCGGCTCGCAGGTCTACCGCACCGGCTTCACCACCGACATCAACGAACTGGACGTGATCTACGGCGGCGAGAAGCGGCTGTTCAAGTCGGTGCGCGAGATCATCGAGAAGTACGACCCGCCGGCTGTCTTCGTCTACCAGACCTGTGTCACCGCGATGATCGGCGACGACATCGAGGCGGTGTGCAAGGCCGCCACCCAGAAATTCGGCAAACCG
>JAURWR010000113.1 GCA_030654805.1 Burkholderiaceae bacterium | reverse complement strand
GCGATTCTGGTACACGCCGGAAGGACAGGAGATCGCAGCGAAGAACTCCTACCGGCCGCGCGATGCCGCGGTCGCCCGGAAGTTTGAAAAGGCCTTTGCCAAGGTGAACCTGTTCACGATCGACGAGGTGTTCGGCGGCTGGAAGAAGGCGCAGAAGGACCACTTCGACGACGGTGGCTTCTACGACCAGATCATCGTTCGCTCGAAGAAGTAAGCAGGGCGGTCCCGTGTTTCTGTCTCGCACCCTGCTCAAGAGGCACAGCGTGCTGCCCGGCTTCGACCTGGCGCTCGGCTTCACGCTGCTGTATCTCAGTTTCATCGTGCTGATCCCGCTCAGTGCCGCCTTCCTGAAGACCGCGACGATGACCTGGCCGGCCTTCTGGGACGCCGTCACCTCGCCGCGCGTGATGGCCTCGTACCGGCTGACCTTCGGCGCCTCGCTGGCCGGCGCGTTGCTGAACGCGTTCTTCGGGCTGATCGTCGCCTGGGTGCTGGTGCGCTACGAGTTCCCGTTCAAGCGCGTCGTCGATGCGCTGGTCGACCTGCCGTTCGCGCTGCCGACCGCGGTGGCCGGCATCGCGCTGACGGCGCTGTACGCACAGAACGGCTGGATCGGGCAGTGGCTGCCGTTCAAGGTCAGCTACACGCCGCTGGGCGTGTTCGTGGCGCTGACCTTCATCGGCCTGCCGTTCGTCGTGCGCACGCTGCAGCCGGTGCTCGAAGACCTGCACAAGGAAGTCGAGGAGGCCGCTGCCACGCTCGGCGCGAACCGCTGGCAGACCTTCACGAAGGTCATCTTCCCGATCCTGACCCCGGCGCTGATCACCGGCTTCGCGCTGGCCTTCGCCCGCGCGCTGGGCGAGTACGGCTCGGTGATCTTCATCGCTGGCAACATGCCGCTGGTCAGCGAGATCACGCCGCTGCTGATCATCACCAAGCTCGAACAGTACGACTACCAGGGCGCGACCGCGATCGCGGTGGTGATGCTGGTGGCGGCTTTCGTGCTGCTGCTGGCGGTCAACGCCCTGCAGGCCTGGACGAGAGCGAGGCAGGGGCGATGAGTGCGGAGGCCACAGCGGTCAGCTCCCTCTCCCGCCCTGCAGGAGAGGGAGTCCGACGGGCTCCACGCGACATCCAGACCACCACCGAACCCACCTGGGTCCGGTGGACGCTGATCGGCGTCGCGCTCTCGTTCCTGACCTTCTTCCTGTTCGTTCCGTTGGCCATCGTCTTCGTCGAGGCGTTCAAGAAGGGTGTCGAGGTCTATGTGGCGGCGATCACCGAGCCCGATGCGCTGTCGGCGATCAAGTTGACGCTGATCGCCGCGGCCATCAGCGTGCCGATGAACCTGGTGTTCGGCGTCGCTGCCGCCTGGTGCATCGCGAAATTCGAGTTCCGCGGCAAGAACGTGCTGCTGACGCTGATCGACCTGCCGTTCTCGGTCAGCCCGGTGATCTCGGGTCTGATCTACGTGCTGATCTTCGGTTTGCAGGGTTGGTTCGGCGAGTGGCTGCGCGACCACGACCTGAAGGTGATCTTCGCGGTGCCGGGCATCGTGCTGGCCACGGTGTTCGTCACCTTCCCGTTCGTCGCGCGCGAGCTGATCCCATTGATGCAGGCGCAGGGCACCGAGCAGGAAGAGGCCGCGTGTGTGCTCGGCGCCAGCGGCTGGCAGATCTTCTGGCGCGTCACGATGCCCAACATCAAGTGGGCGCTGCTGTATGGCGTGATCCTGTGCAACGCGCGGGCGATGGGCGAGTTCGGTGCAGTCAGCGTGGTGTCGGGGCACATCCGCGGTCAGACCAACACGATGCCGCTGCACATCGAGATCCTCTACAACGAGTACCAGTTCGCGGCTTCGTTTGCCGTGGCTTCCTTGCTGGCCCTGCTGGCCTTGGTGACGCTGGTGCTGAAGTACGTGGTCGAGCAGCGCGTCAAGGCGCAGAAGCGAGCGGTGGATGAGCGTGCTTGATCTTTCTGCTTTTGAGGTTGAGCGGCACGGATGGCATCGGGCCGCGACCTGCGGGCTGAACCCCCGTTGGTCCCTGAACGGGCCCAACCTGGTCTTCTTTATGCCCGCTGGCCGCGGCCCGACGCCATCCGTGCCGGCGCGTTTGTGGCTGTCTCGAATTCAGGCCGCAGCAACTGCATACGCCTGTGCCATTGAGGCGAATGCATCGGTCGCGCAGCGCCTCGGCCGGGCCGGTCGCAGCGGGCATGAAGAAGCCAAGGCTCGGCCCGTCCAGGGCCGAGCGAGGGTTCAGCCCGCGGAGGCCGGCCCGGCCGAGGCGCTGCGAAGAAGACAGAGAAAAGCGCACGTTGCAAGCCTCACCACCGCGCCTCACCCCAACCCTCTTCCCAAGGGCGAGGGGGCAACTCGGGAAGATCGACATGAGCATTGAAGTTAGAAACCTCAACAAGCGTTTCGGCAAGACGGTGGTTTGCGACAACTTGAACCTCGATATCCCGTCGGGCGAACTGGTCGCGCTGCTTGGGCCGTCGGGGTCGGGCAAGACGTCGCTGCTGCGCATCATCGCGGGGCTGGAAGTGCCGGATTCGGGCACGGTGCTGTTCCATGGCGAGGACACCACCCACACCGACGTGCGCGAGCGGCAGGTCGGGTTCGTGTTCCAGCACTACGCGCTGTTCGCGCACATGACGATCTTCGAGAACGTCGCGTTCGGACTGCGAGTGCGGCCGAGGGCGACGCGGCCGAGCGACGCGCAGATCCGCGCCAAGGTGACCGATCTGCTGAAGCTGGTGCAGCTCGACTGGATCGCCGACCGCTATCCGCACCAGCTCTCCGGCGGGCAGCGCCAGCGCATTGCCTTGGCCCGGGCGCTGGCCGTCGAACCGAAGGTGCTGCTGCTCGACGAGCCGTTCGGCGCGCTCGACGCCAAGGTGCGCAAGGAATTGCGACGCTGGCTGCGACGCCTGCACGACGAGGTGCATGTCACCAGCGTGTTCGTCACCCACGATCAGGAAGAGGCGATGGAGGTGGCCGACCGCATCGTCGTGATGAACGAGGGTCGCATCGAGCAGGTTGGTTCTCCGGACGAGGTCTACGACCACCCGGCGACACCGTTCGTGTTGAAGTTCCTGGGCGACGTGAACCTGTTCCACGGGCGACTCGACCACGCGCAGGGCACGTTGCCTGTTGCTGGCGACGTCAGCTACGTGCGGCCGCACGAGTTGCAGATCGTGGCCACGGCGCAGGAGGGTGCGGTGGCGGTCACGCTGTCGCAGGCACTGACCGTCGGGCCGAACACGCGGCTGGAGTTCAAGCGGGTCGACGACAGCAGCTTCATCGATGTCGAACTGCCGCGCTCCGAGTTCAAGAAATTGCGCGAACGCATGACGCTCGACGCCGGCACGATGGTGCACCTGGTGCCACGGCGTGTCACGCGATTCGCCGACGAGCTGCCCGATCCCGCCGCGATGATCTGAGCCCTCGGGGCGCAGTGGGCGGTCTGCCGACGCGTCCATCGGGGCCAGACCGGCCTGCTGTCGATCCCTGGCTTGATCGGGGTCAAGCTCCGTGCGCGGGTTTGTCTCTAGGCTTGGTCATTTCCCCAACGGCGCCCCGAGCCCATGACGACGCTTCTTTCTCCGGCTTTCGAGCCGCTGGCCGCACAGGCCCCGATGCCCCATCGCAAGCTGATCCGATCCTGGCTGACGCCGATCTGCGAGCGCAGCACAGCCTACGCGCTGTGGCTGGTCGTCGTTGATCTGGTGTTGTTCGCTGTGGGTCTGGTGGTCACCGTGCAGGCCAGCCATCCGGCGGTGCAGGTGCTGGCCGGCCTGGCAACCGGTTTCGTGATCGGTCGGCTCTTCATCCTGGGGCACGACGCCTGCCATCAGAGTTTGACCCGTCACCGCACGTTGAATCGATGGGTCGGTCGGCTGGTGTTCCTGCCGTCCATGACGCCCTACAGCCTGTGGGATGTGGGGCACAACACGGTGCACCACGGATACACCAATTTGAAGGGCTTCGACTTCGTCTGGGAGCCCCACACGCTGGAGGAATTCCAGGCCTTGCCGGCGTGGCGGCAAGCGCTGGAGCGCGTGTACCGCAGTGGCTGGGCGCCGTGGCTGTATTACCTGATCGAGATCTGGTGGGGTCGCATGATGTTCCCCAACAAGCAGGTCATGCCGACCCGGCGCAAGGCGTTCCTGTGGGACTGCATCGGCGTGTCCGTCGGGGCTGCAATCTGGATCGGCGGGCTGGTGGCCGCCGCGTTGGCGACGGGACAGTCGCCCTGGTGGCTGGTCACGGTGGGTTTCGTCGTGCCCTTCGTGTTCTGGAACGGCATGATCGGCTTCGTCGTCTACGTGCACCACACCCACACCGGCGTGGCCTGGTATGCCGACAAGGCGAGCTGGGCCGACACGTCGCCGTTCGTGTCGACGACGGTACACCTGACCTTCCGTTCGCCGATGGGCAGCGTGCTGCACCACATCATGGAGCACACCGCGCACCACGTGGACATGAGCGTGCCGCTGTACCGGCTGAAGCGCGCGCAGAAGCTGCTGGAAGCGCGGCTGCCCGGCCGCATCGTGATCCAGCCGTTCTCGTGGCGCTGGTACGCCGACACCGCTCGCCGCTGCAAGCTCTACGACTACCAGGCGCGCTGCTGGACCGATTTTTCGGGGCACCGAACCAGCGAGCCGGTGTCGGTCTGTCGGTGAGTCGGCGAGGGCGTTTCAGCTCTCGTCGATCTCGCCGGCCAGGGCCCGTTCGACCACCGATCGCGACAGCGTCGGTGCAAAGGCCTCGATGAACGCGTAAACGTACCCGCGCAGCCAGGTGCCGCGGCGTATCGCCAGCCGCGTCAGGTTGATCTCGAACAGGTGCCGCGCATCCAGCGCGCGCAGCGTGCGGTCTCGTTCGGCATCGAACGCGATCGACGCGACGATGCCCACGCCCATGCCCAGCTCGACATAGGTCTTGATCACGTCGGCGTCCATCGCGCTCAGCACGATGTCGGGCTTCAGCCCGGCCTTCGTGAACGCGTCGTCGATGTGGGCGCGCCCGGTGTAGCCGGTTTCGTAGGTGATGATGGGATGGCGGGCCAGCTGCTCCAGCGTGATCGGGCCTTCGATGTCCAGCAGCGCGTGTCCGGGCGGCACCACCACGCTGTGCGTCCAGCGGTAGCAGGGCAGGGCGACCAGCGACGGGTAATGCGCGAGCGCCTCGGTCGCCACCCCGATGTCGGCCTCGCCGGATAGCAGCATCTCGGCCACCTGCTTCGGTGAGCCCTGGTGCAGCATCAGCGTGACCTGGGGGTAGATCTTTCGGAAGTCGCGAACCACCGTCGGCAACGCATAGCGTGCCTGCGAGTGCGTCGCCGCGATCGACAGGCGGCCGGTGTCCTGCGCATTGAAGTCGTCGCCGACCCGTTTCAGGTTGTCGGCTTCGAGCAGCAGGCGCTCGACGATCGGCAGCACCGCTTCGCCGGGCGGCGTGAGCCCGGTCAGGCGCTTGCCGGCGCGCACGAAGATGTCGATGCCGAGCTCGTCCTCCAGTTCGCGGATCTGTCGGCTCACGCCGGGCTGCGAGGTGTGCAGCACGCCGGCCACTTCGGTCAGGTTGAATCCGCAGCGGATGGCTTCACGGACGGCTCGCAGTTGCTGGAAGTTCATCGGTCGTCGCCGCAGGGCGAGGTTGGGTTCGGGCGATGCCGGAATGGCGATTCTCGGAGTCTGCTGGTGACTACACAACGACACAGTGCCTATAAGTTTGGTCGGAAACGGCATAACGAAACCGCGCTCACGGGTCCGCTTCGCTGTCCTGTTGGCGTGGTGATCTATCGCACGCCATCGGCCCCTGGCCGTGGCAAGCGCCGAAAAGCACCGTGGTTTCGGTGGTGTTCCCGCCGATGCCCCAGCCGTGCCGCTTCAAAAATCGGGCATGGTTACGCCTGTTCACTGTCGACGTCTGTCGCGCATCGGCATTCAATGAAGCTCAAGTCGATCTCGCGCGGGTTCATGACCGCCATGCTGGTGGCCCTTCTGGCCAACCTGGTGTTGCTGTTCGTGATCCAGCGTGCCGACGACGTGTTTCGTGCGGCTTACCACCGGCGCGACCAGACCCAGAACTTCCTGCAGTTGATGCTGGAGGAGAACGACCTGCTCGCGCACCTGGTGCAGAGCTTCACCACCACCGCCGACACGCGCTATCTCGGTTACTACTACGACATCCTCGCGGTACGCGACGGGAAGTTGCCACCGCCGATCGAGGCCGATCTCTCGCTGTACTGGCGTGATGTCATCGCCGGTCGCCGCGAGCACCGGCTGCCTGCCACCGGCAATTCACGATCCCTGATCGACGGCATGCAGGCGCTCGGATTCACACCGCGTGAGCTCGCTTCGGCCCGCCAGGTGCTGACGGTCTCTGAACGCATGCAGGTGATCGAGAAGATCGCATTCGCAGCGACCCAGGGCCTGTACGACCGCAACACACGCGAGTTCGTGTCGGACAGCCCGCCCGACCGCGACTTCGCGATTCAGCTCGTGCACACCGTTGATTACGACATGGCGCGCGCTGATCTGGTCGGGGCCGCAGGTGAACTGCGCAGGCTTGCCAGCGAGCGCACTCAGGGCCAGGTGAATGAATCCCGCCACGACCTGGAGCGTGCCATTCGCACCGCCATCGTCGTGAATCTGGCGCTGCTGCCATTGCTGTTTTTTGCCACCGTGCTGATGCGCCGCTCTGTGCTGCAGCCGATCAACCTGCTGGGTGAGGTGGCATCACGCCACGCCGTGGTTGACTACAACGGCCGCGTCAGGCCGGACGGTACCTGGGTAAACGAGCTGCGCTCTCTCGGCAACGCACTGGACGACATGGCTCAGGCCGTGCAGGACGAGTTTCGCCAGCGAGATCGCACTGAGCACGAACTTCAGGCCGCGCGTGAGCAGGCCGAGCTGGCCACGAGCGCGAAATCCAGTTTCCTGGCCAACATGAGTCACGAGATTCGAACGCCGATGAACGCGATCATCGGCATGACCCACCTGGCCTTGCAGACCGACCTCAACGAGCGCCAGCGGAACTACCTCGAGAAGGTGAGCGGTGCGTCGAAACTCTTGCTCACCCTGATCAACGACGTGCTCGATTTCTCGAAGATCGAGGCCGGCAGCATGACCCTGGAGAGCGCGCCGTTCCGAATCGAGGACGTGGTGTCACAGGCCGTCTCGCTGGTGCGTCAGCAGTCCCAGACCAAGCGGATCGAGCTGGTTTGCGATTACGTCGACCCTGCGTTGCTGGCGGCTCGCGGAACGCGACGTGGAGATGCGTTACGCATCACCCAGATCCTGACCAACCTGCTTTCCAATGCGGTCAAGTTCACGCTGGCCGGTCGGGTCCAACTGACGCTCGACAGCAGCGTGGCGCCGCCGGGGATGGACGACTCATCGCCCTGGCTCGTCGTTCATGTCATCGACACCGGCATCGGCATGACGCCGGCGCAGCAGGCCGGCCTCTTCAAGGAATTCGCGCAGGCCGACGAGAGCACCACCCGGCGCTTCGGCGGCACCGGTCTGGGGTTGGCCATCACCCAGCGCTTCGTCAAGTTGATGGGCGGGCAGATCGAGGTCGAAAGCCAGGCCGGAATCGGCAGCCGCTTCACGGTGCGAGTGCCGTTGCCGGTCGAGCCGGGCGCCGGTTGTCCAGGGCTGCCCGAGGCGGTGCACGCGATGCGGGTGCTGGTGGTCGATGACCAACCGGACACCTGTGTGGCGGTGGTCGGCCAGTTGCACAAGCTGGGCATTGGGGCCTGCGGACTGCTTGATTCGGCCGCAGGTACTGCGGACGCCCTGCGTGTGATCGGTCGGGCGCGCGACGCCGGCAAGCCGTTCGATCTCGTGTTGCTCGACTGGGTGCTGCCCGACGGCGAAGGCGGGGCGGTCATCGAGCGGATCCGCGAGACGCAGCCCGGGGTGCGCATCGTGGTGATGTCGGCCTACGGTGACGACGACCTGCGTGATCAATGCACGGCGAACGACGTCATCGACTTTCTCGACAAGCCGGTGCTGCCCGACGACCTGCGCCAGCTGTTTCTCGACGCTCGCGCCGCGACCGCTACGCAATCGCTGGAGAGACTCGATGGGTTGCGTCTGCTGCTGGCCGAAGACAACGCCGTCAATCAGGAGGTGGTGGTCGAGGTTCTCAGCCGCCGCGGTGCGCGGGTCGAGGTGGTCGGCAACGGACTGCAGGCCTGCGAGCGCCTGGCGGCCAGCGGCCCCGAAGCCTTCGATGTGGTTCTGATGGACTTGCAGATGCCGGTGCTCGATGGGCTGGAGGCTGCCCGCCGCCTGCGCGCCCAGCCGCGCTTCGATGCGCTGCCGATCCTCGCCTTCACCGCCCATGCGATGGTCGAGGAGCGCGAACGCACCCGGGCTGCTGGCATGCAGGGCTACATCACCAAGCCGCTCGATGTGCCATCTCTGGTACGAGAGCTGCAGGCTTACCGCCCGGTCACGGCCCAACATCCCGAGGTGGTGAGGCCTGAGGAGCCCAAGCGGTGGCACGATGCTTCCGTGTCTGTGTCCGTGTCGTTGCCGGAATTGACATGCATCGACGTACGTCGCGCGCTGTCACATGTCGACGGCAGCAACGCACTGTTGATGCGCACCTTGCAGGGCTTCACGTCGACCTATGGCGCAGGTGTTGCCGACTGGCGCGAATGGCTGGTCACCGGGTGCTGGGACCAACTGCACCTGGCCGCCCACACCCTTCAGGGGCTGGCCGGCACGATCGGCGCGTTGCCGCTGCGCGAGCTCGCGCTGAAGTTCGAGGAGCAGTCCGTCGCCCGCGATGCACGGGCCGCCGAAGCCACGCTGCCCGAGCTTGAGGCGATGCTTGGCGAACTGGTCTCAGAGCTCGATATCGCGATGGAGCCGTCGATGCCGGACGGCGCGCCCAGCCAGTTCGGCGACATGACGCTGCCCCCTGACGAGGCGCTGGCAGGCCTGCGCGAATTGCTCGAACAAAGCGACGGGCGGGCCAGCGACTGGTGGCAGAGCCACCGCCGCGCGCTGCGCCAGGTGCTGTCACCGCCGGCCATGCGTGCGGTGGGGCTCGCGATTCAGGGCTTCGACTTCGATGCGGCGCTGGCGGCTGCACAGACGAATCCCGTCAAAACCGATGACTCGCCGGTGAATTTCTGCATATGAACATGAACGACTTGTCTCCCTTGGCGACTGGCAACGTCTTCCGGCCGACCGTGCTGGTGGTCGACGACACGCCGGCCAATTTGTCGCTGCTGTCAGACCTGCTCGTCCCGCATTACCGGGTGCAGCTGGCGGTGTCGGGCGCCAAGGCGCTGGAAATTGCCCAGCGCCGCGCTCCCGACCTGATCGTGCTCGACGTGATGATGCCGGGCATGGACGGCCACGAGGTGTGTCGCCGCCTGCGCGCCGACGCGCAAACGCGCGACGTCCCGGTGCTGTTTCTAACCGCGCTGAACAGCCCGGCAGACGAGAACCTGTGCTTCGAGGTCGGCGGCGCTGACTTCGTTGCCAAGCCCTTCAATCCGGCCACGCTGATGGCCCGGATCCGCACCCAGCTCGAAGTCGGTGCCTGGCGCAAGGCGCTGCGCGACCGAAACGCCTGGCTGCAGAGCGAGCTGGCGCAGCGTCTCGACGAAGTCGATCAGCTGCGCGATACCACGCTGTTCGTGATGGTTGGTCTGGCCGAGTTTCGCGACAGCGACACCGGGCAGCACGTTCGCCGGACGCAGGAGTACGTTCGGCTGCTGGCACGCTGGGTTTCGCAGAAGGGCGGTGGCATCGACGACGCGCAGATCGATGCGATGGCGCGTGCGGCGCCACTGCACGACATCGGCAAGGTCGCCATCCCCGACCGGATTCTGCTCAAGCCGGGGCCGCTGACCGCCGAAGAGTGGGTGGTGATGAAAACTCATGCCGATGTGGGGGCCGACTTGCTGACGCGCGCTGCCGATCGGCTGGGTGATCGCGCCGGCCCGTTCCTGCTGTACGGCATAGAGATCGCACGTCACCACCACGAGCGATGGGATGGCAGCGGCTACCCGGCGGGCCTGGCCGGCGAGGCGATTCCGTTGTCGGCACGCTTGATGGCGGTGGCCGACGTCTACGACGCGCTGATCAGCCGACGCGTCTACAAGGATCCGATGAGCCACGACGTGGCGCTCGGAAAGATCGCCGCCGAAAGCGGCAAGCAGTTCGACCCCAATCTGGTGAGCGCACTGTTCGATCTGCAGCCTAGCCTGATCGACATTGCTCAGCGGTTTCAGGACTGAGAGAACCCATGAAGAATTCACAACTCACTTCTGTCGGCGGCGCCCTGGCGCTGCTGGCCGCACTGTCCGCAGCGCCTGCACATGCCGTCGACGTCGCTTGGTCCGGATTTGCGACGCTGGGCTACGCCGAGTCCAACTCCGACTACACCTACCAGCGCTTCATCGACCGCGACGGCACCTGGAAGCGCGATTCGCTGGTGGCCGGTCAGCTCGACCTGCGCTTCGCGCCGCAATGGTCTGCGACGCTGCAGGTGAAGGCTGCGCCGGCCGACAACCGAGAAAACCGCTGGCGCGCCGAGTCGAGCTGGGCGTTCGTGGCTTGGCGGCCCGACAACGACTGGCTGGTGCGCGCCGGTAAGCTGCGCGCGCCGCTGTACCTGTATTCAGAGTCGGTCGACGTGGGTGTGTCGCACGACATGGTGCGCCTGCCGCACGAGGTGTATTCGATCGCGCCGACCAACGACTTCACCGGCCTGTTCGTGTCCCGCAGTTTTACCGTGGGAACGCACGACCTCAGCCTGGATGGCTACGCTGGCACCGCCGATACCCAGGCGCGACTGTGGGCGCGCGACGGTGTGCCGCCGCAGGTCGAACCGGGTGCGTTCTTCACGCCGGTCAAGGTCAAGATCGTGGGGCTGGTGCTCACGGCCCGCGACCCCGACCTGACCTGGCGCATTGGCCTGCATATCGCCGACACCCGCAAGAAGGACGGTCAGGGGCTGCCTGTGCGCTTCCCTCGCGTCAACCTGGCGCCGGGCCTCGGCTACTGGCAGGTCAGCGACGCGCTTCCCGGTCCCGGCATCGAGCGGGTCGGCAGCATCAACAACGCCATCCTGACGGCGGGCGTCGATTGGCAGATCGGAAATGGCTGGCGCGTGGCCAGCGAGTTCGCTGCCATTCATCAGTTCGACACCGAGCTGGGCTCCGATTCGGTGGCCGGCTATGCGGCGCTGTTCAAGCGAATCGGCGCTTTCACGCCCTACGTGAGCGTGGCCAAGCAGAAGTCGAGCTCCGAAGTGCTCGGCTGGGCCAAGCGACTGCGAACGCCCGGCTTGCCCGCACAGATGCCAGGCGCCGCGCAGATCAACGCAGCGCAGCGGCTGGCTGGAGAGAGTGGCTATGCCTACGACCAGGACTCCATCGCGCTCGGCGTGTCCTGGGCCTTGTCGCCCACCATGAAGCTCAAGGGGGAGTGGCTGCGCACGCGGGTCGGGGACCTGTCGAACCACTTCGACACGCCGTCCGGCAAACCTGACAACGGGGGCCTGCGGGTCAACACGCTGTCGGTCAATCTCAGCGTTGCATTCTGAGGAGGCCGCCATGAAACTGGTACGAACCCTCCTCACCTGCCTGTCACTGCTGTGCGTCCTGTCCGGTCATGCCCAGGACCGCGACGCCCCGGTGGTGATCGCTCACACCACGCTGCAGAAGGTCGATCAGGCCACTGTTCAGCGCCTGTACACCGGCCGCTCGGTCGAGGTCGCCGGCACGCCGGTGACCGTGGTCAACGCCGCGCCGGGAAGCAAGCTGCGCGAGCGCTTCATGTCCGACGTGATGGCGCAGGACGACAACCGATACGTGGCCTACTGGACCGTGCGCAAGCACGTCGGCAAGGGAACGCCGCCGCGCGAACTCAAGTCGGCCGCCGAGATCATCGAATTCGTTCAGAACACGCCCGGTGCGATGGGCTACATCGCTGCCTCCGACTTGCGGCCCGGCATGAATATCGTGTTGAAGCCCTGACCTTCTCGCACGCTCTGATTTCAGACTGCGTCACAGCGTGACCAGCCCGGGCTCGATGGGTGTCTGCGGCAAGCGGGTTCTCAAGTTCACCGATGCGTTACCGATGAACGTATGTCAGTTGGCTTCGCGGACCCGGGATGCTTCGGTGCATCAGGCGCAGCCGGGCTCAGCGAACGCGTCCATCGAAGGAATCAAGAAATGTTCAAGAACTTGAAGATATCGGCTCGCCTGAGCGGGACCATGGGACTGATGCTGGCATTGATGATGGCGATCATCGGCATGGCCGTTTATCAGATGGGAACCATGCGCGCGGTGACACACGAGATCACCAGCAACTGGTTGCCGGCTGTCGAGCGCGTGAACAAGATGAACACGGGCACGTCTGACTTCCGCACCGCCGAATTCCAGCATGTGCTGAACACCGACAGCAAGGCCAGGGCCGACATCGAAAAGGAACTCGCGCACGTGTTGTCGACCTTCGAGGAAGACCACAAGGTCTACGTCTCGCTGATCAGCAGCGACGAGGAGCGCAGGCTCTACGAAGATTTTGCCGCCGAGTGGAAGCAGTACCTGGCCATCCACGACAAGGTGCTCACGCTGTCGCGGAACAACGAAACCGAGAAAGCCAAGGCACTGCTGGAAGGCGACTCCAAGAAACTCTTCATCAGTTCCAGCGGCAAGCTGGCTAAGCTGGTCGATCTCAACAGCGCCGGCGCCACGGCATCCACGAAGGACTCCGAGTCGGCCTACGCCAGCGCGCGCAACACGATGCTGAGTGGCGTGATCCTGGCGATCGTGTTCGTGCTGGCTGCGGCCACCTGGCTGATCCGCTCGATCACCGTGCCGCTGCGGCAGGCGCTGGCCGCCGCCGATCGCGTCGCTGCAGGCGACCTGAGTGTCCCGGTCGTCGTCACGTCACGCGACGAAGTCGGGCTGGTTCTTCAGGCGCTGGACCGCATGCAGTCCAGCCTCATGCAGGTGGTTTCCAACGTCCGCCAGAACTCGGAAAGCGTGGCCACCGCCAGCGCCGAGATCTCGCAGGGCAACAACGACCTGTCGAGCCGCACCGAGGAACAGGCCAGCGCGCTGGAACAGACGGCCGCCTCGATGGAGCAACTGACTGCCACCGTGTCACAGAACGCCGACAACGCGCGGCAGGCCAACCAGCTCGCCATCAGCGCCTCGTCGGTCGCCGTCGAAGGCGGTCAGGTCGTGGGCCAGGTCGTCGACACGATGAAGGGCATCAACGACAGTTCACGCCGCATCGCCGACATCATCAGCGTGATCGACGGCATCGCATTCCAGACCAACATCCTGGCACTCAACGCGGCCGTCGAAGCCGCGCGCGCAGGCGAGCAGGGCCGAGGCTTTGCGGTGGTGGCCAGCGAGGTGCGCAACTTGGCGCAGCGCAGTGCCGAAGCCGCCAAGGAGATCAAGGAGCTGATCACCACCAGCGTCGAACGTGTCGACGCGGGCACGCAGCTGGTCGACCAGGCCGGCGCCAAGATGAACGACATCGTGTCGTCGATCCGGCGTGTCACGGACATCATGGGCGAGATCAGCGCAGCCACCATCGAGCAGTCGAGCGGCATGGCACAGATTGGCGAGGCCGTGACGCAGATGGATCAGGCAACGCAGCAGAACGCTGCGCTGGTCGAAGAAAGCGCAGCGGCGGCCGAGAGCCTGAAGACGCAGGCGCATCAACTGGTTGATGCGGTCGCGGTCTTCAAGCTGCACTCGGGCGATGTCGTCCATTCGAGATCGACTGCGCAGGCCTCCGTTTCGGCCGCGCACTCGGCCTACCAGCCCGCCGAGCGGCGCGGCCCGGACCGTGCGACCAACGTCGTCCGCCCCCCGTTTCGTGGCAACAACGCAATCCCTGCGTCGGCTGCGGCCCCTGCAGCGACGGGAACCGACGACTGGACTTCGTTCTAGCCGTCGGACTGACTGGAGACACCATCAACAGCGTGGTCTGATCACGCTGAGACCGTGCACCTGGTTCTAGAGATCGGGCTTCGTTGAAGCTTCGCGGGGTTCAGGCTGATGCCGATGGCCGCGATGGTGTCCCCCGGTCTAAATCCTTGCCTCAAGCGCCGAGCTCGGTCCGGGACATCATGCGCTCGTGCAACTCGATATTCCGGCAGCGTCGTGCTATGGCAGGAGACGCCTGAACGGCATGATCAACAAGCTGACGAGCGACAAGCGTCGTGGGTCACGCACATCGTCCAGGCCGAAATCCGATGGCGCTTTGGCCGCCGGTGCGCGGTAGGTACCGGCCAGCCGATCCCACCAGGAAAACACGATGCCGAAATTGCTCATGGAATCGGCGATGTGGGCCGAGTGGTGAACGCGATGCAAGTCCGGCGTGATGAGCCATGTGCGCAGCCCGCGCTCGACGTTGTCGGCCGGGCTCGCGTTGGCATGCCCGAAGAAGTTGTGCAGGGTTGTGATCACACCGCTGAGAAACACGGCTTCCAGCGGAAGTCCGAGAACCATCACGACGGCGGCATTCGCCGCTGCCATCAAGGCGGGTTCAACGGGGTGGAATCGAAATCCCAATGAGCTGTCGAACCGGAGGTCGCTGTGGTGGACGCGATGAACCTGCCACAGCGGACCCACCTTGTGCATCGCCCGATGCACCACCCAACCCGTCAGATCGAGTGCGACGACGGCCATCGCGAACATCATCCAGCGAGGCGCGTGGACCGCGTTCAGCCATCCCACGTTCATCATCGACGCAGCCCAGGAACTGAAGGCCGTCACCACAGGCACCACGAACAACGGCGCAGCGTGGTTGATCACCAACAACCCGAAATTGCTGGTCATTCGCCAGCGGTCGTCGGCGTCGTAAGAAAGCAATGGCCGCAGTCGCTCCCAAAGCACGACCGCCAGGTACGCAAGCAACAAGGCCAGCGTTTGGATCAGCGACTCGTGGCGGGCAAGCCCCTCCATGAGTCAACTGCAATTCAGAAAAGAAAACGGGCTTGTTACTTGCGCCGATTCCGTGAAACGACGATCCCGACGACCGCAGCCAGCCCCACGAGGGCAAAGGTGCCTGGCTCAGGCACGACTTGAGGTGCTGTTCCGGCATGAGCCGCAAAGGCCGCAAACATGGACGACGTTGCGACAGAAGCCGCAATGAGCTTTGAACGGATGGACATGGAGGTTCCTTTGCTGGGGGGGTGTGACTTGTTCTGAGGTTACGCGCGCACGGTGCAAGCGCGACCCCCGATTCGCGGGGGCAATTTCAGAACCGAGCGGCGTGAAGCCTGCGACAGACCTACCCCCAAGCCTCGCCCATCGCCTTCGCCTGCTGCAGCACCAGCTCCACCGCCGCGTCCTGCTGATCCGGCGGGTACTTGTACTTGCGCAGGATGCGCTTGACCATCAACCGCAGCTTGGCCTGCACGCTGTCGCGCTGTGACCAGTCCACCGTCAGGTTCTTGCGCAGATTCTCGGCCAGTTCGTGCGCGATCTTCTTGAGCGTCTCGTCGGTCAGTTCACGCACCGCCGATTCGTTGTTGGCCAGTGCGTCGTAGAAGCGCACCTCGTCTTCGGTCAGCCCGAGCTGCTCGCCGCGCCCGGCCGCCTCGCGGAAGTCCTTGGCCATCTGCACCAGTTCTTCCATCACCTGTGCGGCTTCGATCGATCGGTTCTGGTACCGCTGCACCACATCGCTCAACATGTCCGAGAACTTCTTGTTCTGGACCACGTTGGTCGCGAAGCGTGACTTGATCTCGCCTTCCAGCAACCGTTCCAGCAGCTCCACCGCCAGGTTGCGCTCGGGCAGGTTGCGCACCTCGGCCAGGAAGGCGTCGTCGAGGATACCGATGTTCGGCTTGTCCAGGCCCACTGCATCGAAGATGTCGACCACCTCTTCGGACACCACCGCCGAGCTGATGATCTGCCGGATCGCCAGCTCGCGCGCCTCGTCGGTCTTCTTCTGCGCGGTGATGTCGCGCTTGGTCAGGATCACCTTCACCGCCTGGAAGAATGCCACTTCCTCCCGCACCGCCTTGGCCTCGTCGAGCGTGCAGCACAGCGTGAACGCCTTGCTCATCGCCAGCGCCGTGTCGGCGAATCGCTTCTTGCCGTCCTGGATGCCCAGCACGAAGTTGGCCGCGCCGGCCAGCAGAGTGTGAAGGCCCCCAGGTGCCGGCTTCGCCGACCCCGCCCCCCGAGGGGGTGTGGCCGCTTGGGAGCGGCCCGGCACGGCCACGTGGCCGCCAGTCAGGAAGCCGCTGTAGTCGAAGCCGTGCAGCATGCCGCGCAGCGCGTCGAGCTTCTCGGCCAGCACGCTGTAGGCCTCGTGCGCATCCACCGTCGGCCGGCCGCGGCCCTGGCTCGCGGTGTATTCCTTCAACGCCGACTTCAACTCGTTGGCGATGCCGATGTAGTCGACCACCAACCCACCCTGCTTTTCCTTGAACACCCGGTTCACTCGG
>JAURWR010000110.1 GCA_030654805.1 Burkholderiaceae bacterium | reverse complement strand
CCAGAACCAGCAGGCGACGAGGCAATTCGGTCAGTCCCCACAGTGTGTCGCTGGTCAGGAAACCGGCTTCCTGCAGTCCCGGGATCGGCGGCACGAAAGGCGACGCGCCCGCAGCAATGACGATGCTGCGCGTGGTCAGCGTCTGCAGCGTGCCATCGGCACGCGTCAGCTCGACGCGCCACGGCGACGTGATGCGTGCGTGGCCCTGCACCACATCGACGCCGAGCGCGGTGTAGCGCTCGACCGAGTCGTGTGGTGCGATGTCGCGGATCACCTGCTGCACCCGCGCCATCACCGCCGCGAAATCGACGCGCCCGCTCGCATCGCGTATGCCCAGTTCTGCGGCCTGCTCGATGTCCTTGGCCAGCCTGGCCGACCGGATCAGTGCCTTGCTCGGGACGCAGCCGAAGTTCAGGCAGTCACCTCCCATCCGGTGGCCTTCGACCAGCGTCACCCGTGCCTTGACAGCGGCGGCGATGTAGGCCGTGACCAGCCCGCCCGAGCCGGCACCGATCACCACCAGATTGCGGTCGAAGCGCTTCGGCCGCGGCCATCGGGCGTAGACCTTTCGACGCTGCAGCGCGCCGATGGCCGCCTTCGCAATCAGCGGGAACACGCCGAGCAGCGCGAAGCTCAGCAGCAGCGGCGGCGACAGCACATCCGTCAGCTGCGAAATGCCCGCGAGCTGCGTGCCGGCGTTCACGTAGACGGCGGTGCCGGCCAGCATGCCCAGCTGGCTGACCCAGTAGAAACGGGTTGCAGCGATCGGCGTCAGGCCGACCAGCAGGTTGACCAGGAAGAACGGAAACACCGGCACCAGCCGCAGCGTCAGCAGGTACCACGCGCCGTCGTGCCGCATGCCCTCGTTGATCGGCCCGAGCCGCGCCCCGAAGCGCGCCTGCACGGTGTCGCGCAGCAGGTAGCGCGCCGTCAGGAAAGCCAGCGTCGCGCCGATGCTGGACGCGAACGACACCAGCAGCAGGCCGGGGCCCAGGCCGAAGATCGCGCCCGCTGCCAGCGTCATCACCGCCGCACCGGGCAGCGACAGCGCGGCCACGGCGACATACAACGCGAAGAAGCCGCCGGCGAAGGCCGCAGGCGATTGCCGGAACTGCGCAGCCAGCGCGTCGCGGCTGCCTTTCAGCGCGTCGAGTGTGAGCAGGCTGCCGAGATCGAAGTGTCGGTACAGCACCGCGGCGATCCCCACCGCCAGCGCGAACGCGGCCCACAGCCAGCGTTGGCGCCGTGATGTCGTCACGGCGATCGCGCCTCGAGCGCGCCGCCGCAGCTGCTGCCCTGGCCGGCGGTGCAGCCGTGGCAATGGTCTGCCACGCGGATGATCTCGTCGACCGGGCTGTGCTCCAGCAGGTCACGCAGATGGCCCTGTGCCTGGCCGTTCAGCCGCGCCGGCAGGCCGAGCATCTGGTTGAAGTCGCAGTCGTACAGATCACCCTGCCAGTCGACACTGACCTGGGACAGGCACATCACCGTGGCCAGGTTGTCGGACCGGTATGCGCTCTTGAGCAGTTGAAGGTAGGACTCGAACTGCCCCTTCGACACCAAGGTGCTTCCGAACCGCTGGATGGGCATGTTGGTCAGTGCGTACAGGTGGTTGAAGCGAACGCCGAAATGTGCCTCCAGCTCGCGCTTGTAGTCCGCTTCGAGCGCGCCCTGGGGCGGTGGCAGCACCGGCCCCTGCGGGTTGTAGACGAGGTTCAGCGTCAGCGCGCTGCCAGGCTGTGCATAGCCCAGCGCGTTGAGGCACTGCAATGCGGCGATGCTCTTGTCGAAGACGCCTTCGCCGCGCTGACGGTCGACGTTGGCGACCGAATAGCATGGCAGCGACGCGACGACCTCGACTTGCTGGTCGGCCAGGAAGGCAGCCAGGTCTTCCTGGCCGGGTTCGAACAGGATCGTCAGGTTGCATCGGTCGATCACCCGCACCCCCATCGCACGCGCGACCTGCACCAGGCGGCGGAACTGCGGATTCAGTTCGGGTGCGCCGCCGGTCAGGTCGAGTGTCTGGATGCCGCGCTGCTCGATGACCGCCAGCACCTGGTCTGCAGTGCCGGAATCCATTGCCTCTGTCCGAGCCGGACCGGCGTTCACGTGGCAGTGCAGACAGCTCTGGTTGCAGCGGTACCCGAGGTTGACCTGAAGCGTGTCGATCGATCGACGGCGCAGCCGCGGGAAGTCGGTTCGGGCGAGCAGCGGGAAGGTGGGATGCATGGGCAGGCACCGTCGACGGAAATGGCCTCGCCTATTTGGCCGAGCCCTGCATCATGCCGATGGCTTCCTGGCGCAGCTGCATCGATTTCTGATCGATGGCGTCCAGCACGGCGCTGGGCTCTTTGACTTTGGATTTGGCCTTGAGGTATTCCGCCTGTTCGCTCAAGCCGTTGCACTCCGGTATGTCGGTGTTTCCCTGTTTTGCCTTCATGTGGTCCACACATTTCTGAAGGGTCTGGTTCATGTGGTTGCCCGCCGAAACCGCCTCGTCGACGGAATCACAGGCAGACAGGAACAGCGCAAGGACAACGATGAAGATGCTTTTCATGACGGGATGGGCTCGGGTGATGGCAGTCTGGATTGGATTGTGGCTAACGACGCAGGGCGATCGACTCGAATGGTCTACAGCCAGTACGCTGGCCTGATCGATGCCGTCGAATGCCACCTCGGTCTTGATGCCGGTTGCGCGCGGTCGCGTGCGGTACGCCGTGCATCATCGCAGCGTGCAGGCACCGGTGCGGGATGATTCGAGATTCCGCCACGAAAGGACCCACGAGGCGATGCTTCGTTCCACTTCTTGCGCTGGCCTTCTGCGCTGCGACGCAGGCCAAGTCCATCGGCTCGGTCGACCGAACCGCAGTCATTCCCGTGAAGTGAAGCGGCGCTCCCGAAGCGGGTGTGAGGCGGCTGCATTGCATGCAAACCCAGTCGGGCCGCAGTGGCTGTTTCAGAGGACTGTGGATCCCGTAAAAGCCACCCGAGGCGACGACGTACCGATCAGTATTGGCGCGGAGTCAGCTTGTTTTGCCGACGGGATGCGAAGCCGGCTGCTGCCAACCCCGCCAGTGCCAGTGCAATGGTTCCGGGTTCGGGAACGGCTGCCGAGATCCGGAGTTGGGCATCGGCTGCCGTGAACTCGATCTTGTCCAGAGACCCACCGTAACTGTCACTGGCTCCAATGGCGTTGAATCGGAGATCGCCCAGGCCGTCGAAGTTGACGAGGCTGGTGTAGTGCTGCCAGAGGTGGTCGTTGTTGGGATTCCCCGTGTCGAGCAGCACGCTTCCCAGGTCGATTCCGTCCAGAGAAAACGAGAGCCCGTTGGTTTGTGCACCTGTTCCCGGTCGCGCTGAATACCAGAAGCTCAGCAGATATTCGCCAGCGATCCCGCTCAAGGCCTGCGTCATCGAGCTGTTGCCGTAGGAGTCGAGTTCCACGAAATTCTTCCCGTCGAGTGCGGTGCCGGCGACGTTGTCTCGCAGCTCGATTCCGGAGCCGATTCCCGTCCAGCCGGGGAGCGATCCATAGACCCCCCAGGTTCCTGAGGCTTGAGGGGTCGCCTCGAAGCTGCCGTTTGTCACCAGGTTCGCAGCCGCAGGGAAGAACGGCATGGAAATCAGCGCAGCGATGATCAGGTTCTTCATGGTTTGTGAGGATTTCCGGACGATTTGTAAGGCGTGTTCACACCAGTGAGTGGCCATGGTCGCTCACCTGACGCCTGCCGTTGGGGGCGTCTCGCTTGCGTGTGGCTGGCCTCGTGATTTCCGGCACGCGACCATCGGCCAGGAGTTGTTTTTGAGCGCAAGCCCAGCCCAGGATCGGTCCGGATCGGTACGACCAATCGTCGGTGTTGTCGGGGAAGGTCGTTGATGTCGACTTCAGGGTGAACCTGAAGGCGTCGACTCGACGGAGGGCTTTCTAGAACGGGTGCCCTGGGCTGCTTGACTGGACAGACAGTTCACGCAAACGCTGATGAGCCGCGTCATCCCACGCGATGGGCAACTGGTTCTTGGCGTGCAGATAGTGGTGGGTGAACACGTCGAGGTAGGCCTCCAGCGTTTGCTCGGCAACGCGTTCGCCCGCCAGGTTCAGGCACAGGGCGGCCACCTCGCTGGTGCAGAAGTGGTCGTCGCGGCGGGAGCGGCGCAGCTTGTATTGCGACAGCTGGTCCGGCTTCAGGCTGAGCACCGGAAGGTGGTCGAGGTACGGGCTCTTGCGGAACATCTTGCGCGCCTCGGACCAGGTGGCGTCGAGCAGGATGAACAACGGGCGTTTCCGGGTCTGCTCCCTGGGAGCATCGGCCTGCTCGACGCAGTGCACCACCCGCTCGGGCTCGACATACTCGCCCGGAAACACCACATAGGGCTGCCATTGCGGATCGCTGAGCAGGGCCAGCAACCCGGGGTCGGTTTCGGTGCGTGCCCAGCTGAAGGCAAAGGTGTCGGCCACGACATCGGCGATCAACCAGCCCGTGTTGCTCGGCTTGAGCGGCTCGATATCGGCCATCAGCAGGCACACCCCCGACCGTGTGGGCACCGCCGGGCGCAATGCGCACATGCAGTGGCTGGGCAGCAGCCGACAGCCTGCGCACCGCTCGCGCTTGAAACCGCCGCGCGCGAGAAAGGGTTTGGCACTGCGCGCCAGGCGGGCGGTGCGCAGGCGGGAGACGGCGTGGGGCATGGGGTGCATTGAACGGTGGGTCCGCGACGAACAAGAGGTCGGGAGGATGACGCACATCAATGCGCACGGGCGGGGGCCGGCTCAGCATTGTCAAGTGATCGTGGACGTCGCAGGTGCTTGCATCCCTGTTATCTCCGACCTCCTCTGGTTCCCGATCAACACCCTTCGGCAGCAGCAAGTCATCCCAAGGAGTTGCCCTTGAAGTTCTGCATCTGGATGACCGGTCTGCTTGCCGGGGCGGCCCTCGCGGGAGTCGTGCAGGCATCACCACTGCCGCTGGAAGGGCGGGACTGCAACTCTTCAGGGACGAGCATGGTGGACTGGGATACGGCGGTGCGCTGGGCCTCGATGTTGACGGTCGGTGGCTTCAGTGGCTGTGCGCCTCGGTGATGTCGCCGGCTCTGTCCCGGAGCCAGGGTCATTGCCGCTCGTGCTGCAGGCGTTGGGCGTTGGGGTGGCGTCGCGAAGGCGACCACGTTGACACGGATCTGGTCTTCCGCGGGCGGCACCGGCCATTACCATCGTTGGACTGCAGCGACCCGTGTCGCTTCACCGGCGGATGTCGCCCCTGGCGTCGGGACTGAAAGACGAATGAATGGGATCCAGGCTCGTTGATCATCTGCTGCGTCTGAACGGATGGCGCCTGTGGCTGGTGTTTTCCGTGGTGACCGTGGTCGCAGCGGTGTTCATCGTGTCGCTGATGGACCTGGCCCTGATGGGCCGGATCACGTCCGACTACCTGCTGACCGGCCTGGTCACGGCGGCCATCGTGGCGCCGGCAAGCCTGTTCCTGATGAGCACCCTGCTGCAGGAGATCGCCGCACAGCAGCAGCAGAACCTGTCGCGCAGCGTTGAAAGCGCCGAGACGCGCCTGCGTGTTGCGCTGGATTCCTCGGACGAGGGCATCCTGATGGTGGCGGCAGACGGCAAGGTGCTTTCCGCCAACAAGCGCTTTTTTGAGCTCTGGCGCGTGCCGCCGGAACTGGCGACCGCGGGACGGGACGACCTGCTTCTGGCGCATGTGCTCGACCAGTTGGCCGACCCCGAAGGATTCATGGCGGGCGTCCAGCGGCTCTACGGCAGCGATGCCCAAGCCGATGACACGCTGCAGTTCAAGGATGGCCGGGTGTTCGGGCGCTACACCCGGGCCTTGGCACTTGGCGGCGAACAGGGTCGCATCTGGTGCTTCCGCGACGTATCGGTCCAGGTCCATACCCGCGAGGCGCTGGCCGAGCGCGAGGAGCAATACCGAGCCATCGTCAACCAGGCAGGCGACGGCATCGACCTGGTCGACACCGAAACCCTGTGCTTCCTCGAAGTCAACGAGGAGGCCTGCCGCATGCTGGGATACCGCCGCGACGAACTCATCGGGGAATCCTTGACCAGGATAGAGACTTGGAGCGATGTCGCCTTGCGCGAAGCCGTGGCAACGGTGGTGCGTGAGGGCGAGGCCAGCTTCGAGGTCCAGCTTCGGTGCAAGGACGGTCGTGTCATCGACGCGCTTGTCCGCTCCCGGGCCATCCGTCTGCGCGGCCGTACCTGCCTGGTGGGTGTCTGGCATGAAGTCGGCAAACGCAAGGCGGCCGAGCAAGCCATCAGGGAGTCCCGCAAGCTGCTGCAGGCGATCATCGACGCGGCGCCCATGCGGGTCTTCTGGAAGGACCTGGATCTGCGCTATCTGGGATGCAACCCCGCATTCGCCCGGGACGCCGGCCGGAGCGCCCCGGAGGAATTGCTGGGGGAAGACGATCATCACCTGGCTTGGGCAGACCAGGCCGAGATCTATCAAGCCGATGATCGGGCCGTGATGGCCTCCGGGGTCGCGAAGCTGTTCTACGAGGAACCGCAGACCACACCCGACGGGCGGACCATCTGGCTGAGCACGTCCAAGGTGCCTCTGAGGAGTGATGACGGCCGGATCATCGGAGTGCTCGGCATCTACGAAGACATCACCGAGCGCAAGCAGGCCGAAGGCGCGATCCGCGAACTCAATGCCACTCTGGAGCGCCGCGTGCGCCAGCGCACCTCCGAGCTGGAGATCGTCAACGCCGGATTGATGCAGGCGTGTGACGCAGCGCAGACCGCCAGCCGTGCCAAGAGCGCCTTCCTGGCCAACATGAGCCACGAGATCCGCACGCCGATGAACGGCATCCTCGGCATGGCAGGACTGCTGCGCCGGGGTGGTGTCACGGCGAAGCAGGCAGCACAACTCGATCGCATCGACACGTCGGCGACGCACCTGCTTCAGGTCATCAGCGACATCCTCGACCTCTCGAAGATCGAGGCCGAAAAGCTCAGCCTGGAAGTGGCACCGCTGGCGCTGCCGTCCCTGCTGATGAGCGTCGGCGAGATGATCGGCGAGCGCGCACACGACAAGGGCCTGCAGGTGCATGTGGAGCGGCCGACGTTGCCCGATGGACTGGTGGGCGACGCCACGCGCCTGAAACAGGCGCTGCTGAACTACGCCTCCAATGCCGTCAAGTTCACCGCTGCCGGCAGCGTCGCGTTGCGCGTGATCGTTCAGGAATCCGAGACCGACAGTGCATTGCTGCGCTTCGAGGTCGAGGATACCGGCATCGGCATCGATGCGCCCACGCAGGCACGGCTGTTTCGTGCGTTCGAGCAGGCCGACAGCTCGACCACGCGCGCGTACGGCGGCACCGGGCTCGGGCTGGCGATCACCCGCCGACTGGCCGAGCTGATGGGCGGCGAGGTCGGCGTGGACAGTCAGCCCGGCAAGGGCAGCCGGTTCTGGTTCACTGCCAGACTGGCACGCTGTGCCGGAGCGCTGCCACCGCCTCACAAGGTGGACGCCCGAGATGCCGAGGCGCTGCTTCGGCAACATCATGCGGGTCGGAGGGTGCTGCTGGCCGAAGACGACCCGGTCAATCGCACGGTGGTGGAGGCTCTGCTGACGGACGCTGGTTTGCAAGTGACCTTGGCACATGACGGTGTCGAGGCAGTCAGGCTGGCGACGTGCGAGCCGGTCGACCTGATCCTGATGGACATGCAGATGCCGCGACTCGACGGCCCGGATGCGACCCGGCGCATCCGGCAGACCTTGCACGGCGCCACCGTACCGATCATCGCGCTCACCGCCAACGCGTTCGCGGAGGATCGCGATCGCTGCCTGGGTTCCGGCATGGACGACTTCATCACCAAGCCGGTCGAAGCCGAGGCGCTGTTCGAAGCCACGCTCGCATGGCTGTCAAAAGGACGGCCTGAACCGGGCCAGACACACGGCCGACTGCAGGGCTGAGCCTGCTTCGAATTCAGCGCACTCTTTCACGAAGGCCTGCATGGCTTCTTCGTTGCCACACCGCGAGCAGCAACGCGCCGGCGAGCAGCCACAGGCCGGTCGGAACCCAGTCGAGCGCAAGGCGCAGCGCGCCGTCGCTCGGCAGGCTGGTCAGCCCTGAGGCGAGCAGGGCCATCCGCAGCAGTGTTGCCAGCGCCAGAGTCGATGACAGCGCACCGCTGAAACGGCCTTCGGCACCGGTGTGGCCGAGCGCCAGCGCGGTCGAGAAGGCGCCCATCAGCAGGCCTGCCCAGGCGGCGCCGGCAATTGCCTGTGCCGCGACCAGCGGCCCGATCGTTCCGGCGCCCGCCGCGCAGGCAGACGCAGCAGCTGCGGCCAGGCCCGCTGTGCCCATCACTGCCATTGCGCCATGGCGCTTCGTCGCCCGCGAAGCTGGCCAGAGGCCGAGGTTGAAACCGATCCAGAACACCGGGGCCAGCATCTGAAGGTCGCTCGCCGTGGCATGGCGCAGATACAGCGGCGTGCTGTTCAGGAAGACATGCACCTGAAAGGCGATCGCCGCCAGCGCTACCGCGACGAGACAGGGCACCCAGGGCAGGCGCAGCGGGTCGGACTTCACCGGCGCGTCCGGGGTGGGTGTACCGGTGGCCGGCTGCCGGCCTTGCAGAGCCCGCTCGGCAGCGACGATGCCAAGGGTGGTGGTGGCGAGCGCCACGCTGGCCAGTGCGAAGGGCCAGCGCGGGTCCACCTCGCGCAGGGCCACGCCCAGGTAGGGCGACACCGCAGCGGCCAGGCCGAGGCCCAGCATCATCAGCGCCACCAGCCCCGGTTGACTCGGCTTGGCGGCGTACCGCCCGATGATGTTCAGCGGCGGCGCACGCAGGGCCGACGAGCCGAGCGTCCACAGCACCGTCACCGCGATGAACAGGGTCGCCGATCCCTGCGGTGCGATGAAGGGCAGCAGCAGGAAGGCTGCACAGGACAGCACCGTGATCGCGAGCACCGCCGGACCGATGCGGCCATTCAGCCGCGCCATCCGGTCCGATGCAACCCCGCATGCATAGTCGGACAGCAGGAACACGAACTGGTCGAGCATCAGCAGCCAGATCACGGCCGACTTCGGGATGCCCGCCTGCGCGGCGAGTTGCGGCAGGTAGATCACGTAGACCGTCCAGGTCAGCGCGAAGAAGAACTGAACCACCGCCACGTAGAGGCCGACGCGGTGGGGAACGGCTGCTGTCATGGGCGCTGGGTGTCGTGGGGACGGCCGAGCATAGAGGCAAAAAAATGAACACGGGCCGCGAAGGCCCGTGTTCATTGATGGTCTGGCGGAGAGATCGGGATTCGAACCCGAGGGGGGTTATTAGCCCCCGCACGCTTTCCAGGCGTGTGACTTAAACCGCTCATCCACCTCTCCGGAGCCCGGTAGTCTATCCGACGGCCTTGAGTGCGTGGGTGCTCAGCGTCTCCAGAGAGACATGGTCGAGTGCATTGCGGTGGGTGCTTTCCAGGACCACCGGCGGCGCGACGCCCGCCTTCAGGGCTTCGAGCCAGCGCATCACGCACAGGCACCAGCGGTCGCCCGGTTTCAATCCAGCGAACCGGAACTCGGGGTGCGGCGTCACCAGGTCGTTGCCTTGCGCTGTCGAGTACGCCAGAAACTCTCTTGTGACCTTGGCGCACACCACATGGGTGCCGGCATCGTCGGCCCGGGTGTTGCAGCATCCATCGCGGAAATAACCGGTCAGCGGGTCGTAGGAACAGGGCATCAACTCGGTGCCCAGCACGTTGGCGGGCACGGTCAGTTCGCTCCCGGGGGCTTTGATTTCAGCAGCGTCATGGCGGTGCCGATCAACGCCGACACCTCGCTCATGTTGCCCGGCACGATCATCGTGTTGTTCTTCTGGGCCAGTTGCGCGTAGGCCTCGACCGCCTTCTCGGCCACCTTCAACTGCACCGCCTGCTCGCCGCCGGGCGAGCGGATGGCCTCGGCGATCTTGCGGATGGCTTCGGCGGTCGCGTCCGCCACGGCAATGATGGCTGCCGCCTCGCCCTGCGCGTTGTTGATGTCGGCCTGGCGCTGACCTTCGGATCGCGCGATGAACGCTTCACGCTCGCCGGTGGCGATGTTGATCTGCTCCTGTTTGCGGCCTTCGCTGGCGGCGATCAGCGCGCGCTTTTCACGCTCGGCGGTGATCTGTGCCTGCATCGAATGCAGGATGGCGGCCGGCGGTGTCAGGTCCTTGATCTCGTAGCGCAGCACCTTCACGCCCCAGTTCGCGGCGGCTTCATCCAGCGACGCGACGACTGCCAGGTTGATGTGGTCGCGTTCCTCGAAGGTCTTGTCGAGTTCCATCTTGCCGATGACCGAGCGCAGCAGGGTCTGCGCAAGCTGGGTGATGGCCGAGATGTAGTTGCTCGAACCGTAGCTGGCGCGCATCGGGTCGGTGACCTGGAAATAGATGATCCCGTCGACCTGCAACTGCGTGTTGTCCTTGGTGATGCAGACCTGGCTGGGTACGTCGAGCGGCACCTCCTTCAGCGAATGCTTGTAGGCCACGCGCTCGACGAATGGCACGACAAACTTGAGCCCCGGCGTCAGCGTGCGGTCGTACTTGCCCAGTCGTTCTACGACCCAGGCGTTTTGCTGCGGCACGATCTTGAAGGTGCGAACGATGAAGATGATCGCAATGACTGCGACGATGAGAGCGAATTCCATGGGGTGCCTTGCGTGGACTGAAGAAGGGGATGCCGAGACGTCGAACTACGAGAGGGATCTCGTGGATGTGTCGTCCGCTGCGGTGCAGGAGGTCAGCAACGATCCGGCCTGCGACGGGGCGACCACCAGCCAGTTGCCTTCGACGGCGACGATGCGATGCGCGCCTGTTTCGGCCGGTCCACCCGGCTGCCGCCGGGCGGTCCACCCGGCGCCGCGATAGGTCACGCGTGCCGTGTCGTCGGCAGCCCACCCGTCCACGTGGACCGTCTCGCCGATGTCGAGGTTGACGTCTCGATTTTCTCGTGCTGGCAGGCTGCGCGGATGCTGCATGCGCTTCCAGTGCCAGAGCGCGGTCGCGCCACTTCCGACGGCCGCGGCCGCAACGACCTGCATCGCCCCACCCAGCCCCAGGTGGGCCGCCAGCGCACCGCTGGCAAGGCCGAGGGCGATCATCAGCAGATAGAAGGTGCCGGTCGCCAGTTCGACGGCCACCGCCAGCCCGGCCGCCACCCACCAGATCGTGGCGTGTGCAATGTCCATGTCACCCTCGCGTTTTCAGGTCTGAAGCAACCCGGCGCAGTGTAGTTCGCGGGCGCTTTTTTGCAGCGGGTCGGCGTCGTGCTCGGTGTGGTGAAAACGGTTCCGAGGTGTCACGCCTTCGGCCTAAACTTCGCGCTCTTTCCACGCTGCCCACCGGGACTGCCATGCTGCGCTTTCGCTTTCCGATCGTGATCATCGACGAGGACTACCGGTCGGAAAACACCTCCGGTCTCGGCATCCGTGCGCTGGCGCAGGCCATCGAGAAGGAAGGCTTCGAGGTGCTGGGCGCCACCAGCTACGGCGACCTCAGTCAGTTCGCGCAGCAGCAGAGCCGCGCCGGGGCCTTCATCCTGTCGATCGACGACGAGGAGTTCACGCCCGGCCCCGAGCTCGATCCGGCGGTGCTGAACCTGCGCAAATTCATCGAAGAGATCCGCTTCAAGAACGCCGACATTCCCATCTACATCTATGGCGAGACGCGCACCTCGCAGCACCTGCCGAACGACGTGCTGCGCGAGTTGCACGGCTTCATCCACATGTTCGAGGACACGCCGGAGTTCGTCGCGCGTCACATCATCCGCGAGGCCAAGACCTACCTCGACGGGTTGGCACCTCCGTTCTTCAAGGCGCTGATGGACTATGCGCAGGACGGTTCGTATTCATGGCACTGTCCCGGCCACAGCGGCGGCGTCGCGTTCCTGAAGAGCCCGGTCGGTCAGATGTTCCACCAGTTCTTCGGCGAGAACATGCTGCGTGCCGACGTCTGCAATGCGGTCGAGGAACTCGGCCAGCTGCTCGACCACAACGGCGCGATCGGCGCGTCCGAGCGCAACGCGGCGCGCATCTTCAACGCCGACCACTGCTTCTTCGTCACCAACGGCACCAGTACGTCCAACAAGATGGTGTGGCACCACACGGTGGCGCCCGGCGACGTGGTGGTGGTCGACCGCAACTGCCACAAGTCGATCCTGCACGCGATCATCATGACCGGAGCGGTGCCGGTGTTTTTGCGGCCGACGCGCAACCACTACGGGATCATCGGCCCGATCCCGGAGTCGGAGTTCTCGCCCGATGCGATCCGCAAGAAGATCGCCGCCAACCCGCTGCTGAAAGGTGTCGACGCCAAGACCGTCAAGCCGCGCATCCTGACGCTGACGCAGAGCACCTACGACGGCGTTCTGTACAACACCGAGACCATCAAGCACGCGCTCGACGGCTACATCGACACGCTGCATTTCGACGAAGCCTGGCTGCCGCACGCGGCGTTCCACCGTTTCTACGGCAGCTACCACGCGATGGGCAAGAAGCGCGTGCGGCCGAAAGACCAGATCGTCTTCGCGACGCAGTCGACGCACAAGCTGCTGGCCGGTATCAGCCAGGCCTCGCAGGTGCTGGTGCAGGATGCCGTCGATCGCAAGCTCGACCGCCACCTGTTCAACGAGGCGTACCTGATGCACACCAGCACCAGCCCGCAGTACGCGATCATCGCCAGCTGCGACGTGGCCGCCGCGATGATGGAAGCGCCCGGCGGGCCGGCGCTGGTCGAGGAAAGCATCGCCGAAGCGCTCGACTTCCGACGCGCGATGCGCAAGGTCGACAAGGAGTTCGGCAAGGACTGGTGGTTCAAGGTCTGGGGGCCGGACAAGCTGTGTTCTGAGGGCATCGGCAAGAGCGCCGACTGGGTGCTGAAGGCCGGCGAGAAGTGGCACGGCTTCGGCAATCTGGCCGAAGGCTTCAACCTGCTCGATCCGATCAAGAGCACCGTCATCACGCCGGGGCTCGACATGTCCGGCAAGTTCGCCAAGACCGGCATCCCCGCCAGCATCGTCACCAAGTACCTCGCCGAGCATGGCATCGTGGTCGAGAAGACCGGGCTGTACTCGTTCTTCATCATGTTCACGATCGGCATCACCAAGGGCCGCTGGAACACGATGGTGACCGCGCTGCAGCAGTTCAAGGACGACTACGACCGCAACCTGCCGATGTGGAAGATGCTGCCGGAGTTCGTTGCCAAGTACCCGCGCTACGAGCGCATGGGCCTGGCCGACCTGTGCCAGAGCATTCACGCGATGTACGCGAAGGGTGACATCGCGCGGCTGACCACCGAGATGTACCTGTCCGATCTGCAGCCTGCGATGAAGCCGAGCGATGCCTACGCCTACATCGCGCATCGCAGGACCGAGCGGGTCGAGATCGATGCGCTGGAAGGTCGCATCACGACCACGCTGCTGACGCCGTACCCGCCGGGTATCCCGCTGCTGATCCCGGGCGAGGTGTTCAACAAGAAGATCGTCGACTACCTGCGCTTCACGCGCGACTTCAACGCCGCATTCCCGGGCTTCGACACCGATGTGCACGGCCTGGTCGAAGAGGATCTGGAAGGCGGAGGCAAGCGCTACGGTGTCGACTGCGTGCGGCAGGAGTGAGCCCGTTCCCGGCGCGAGGCGGGTGCCCCGTCGTGATTTCCCCAGGAGGTCCTCGTGTTCACCTATGTCTGTCTCGGCACCAACGACCTGCCACGGGCCGTGGCCTTCCATGACCCGGTGATGGCCGCGCTCGGGCACCAGCGCTGCGACACCGCGAGCGAGTCCGACTGGGACGGCTGGGTCGGCTGGGGCACCTACCTGGACGAGGGCCGCATCGAGATCGCGCTGTGGCTGTGCGAGCCGTTCAACGGCGAGCCCGCCAGCGTCGGCAACGGCACGATGGTGGCGTTCGCGGCTTCATCGTGGGACCAGGTGCAGGCGTTCCACCGCGAGGCGCTGCTGCACGGCGGCACATCCGAAGGCGAGCCCGGTCTGCGCACCCAGTACGGGCCGGACTTCTATGCGGCTTATGTGCGCGATCCCGACGGCAACAAGCTGGCGGCGGTGTGCCGGGGTATCTTGCCGTCGTCACGACGACAACCAACACCTTGAGCGAGCCGTGACCGATGCGACGTCAGCCCGCAGGATGCGCCTTGACCCACTCCCGCATCGCATCGTTCACGCGCGTCTGCCAGCCGGGGCCTGTCGCACGCAGTGCTGTCAATACGTCGCGGTCGAAGCGGATCGCCACCTGTTCCTTGGTGATTGAGCCAGCCGGGCGCCCCCGTTTCTTGCGCAAGGCTTCCATGCCCGCCTGCATTCCCTCGCGGGTCAGCGGGCGGTCATCTTCGTCCGTTCGATCCCAGACAAAGTCGTTCTTGGCGGGGATGGCTCGCACAGCGGCCAGCACCTCTTTACGGTTCATCGCATTCGTTTTCGAGCCAGTCATCGTAGACCTCCCGTTCATCACGGCTTGCACGGCGAAAGCTGATCACGCGCGCCGCACCATCGCGCTCGGTGTGCACCACCGACAGCACCGCCAGGAAACCCAGCGCGTAGGAAATCGACAGCACTCGGGACTCACTGCCTCTCGGGTCAGCGATATCGAGTCTGAAGCGTGACCCGAGGACTTCGACCGCATCTGCAAAGTCCAGCCCGTGCTTTCGCAGATTGGCTTGACGCTTGCATTCGTCCCAGATCAACCGCATTTCCACAAAATAATTGTAGATGCGATAAATCAGATCAAGCAAGGGTCATCTGCTGCGACGGGGCGCCTCAGAACAACCCCGACACCTTTCCGTTGTCGTCGATGTCGATCCGCTCTGCCGAAGGCACCTTCGGCAGACCCGGCATCGTCATCATGTCGCCGCAGATCGCGACGATGAAACCGGCGCCGTTGGCCAGCCGCACTTCGCGCACGTTCAGCGTGTGGCCGCTCGGGGCGCCGCGCACCGACGGGTCGGCCGAGAACGACATCTGCGTCTTCGCCATGCAGACCGGGAAGCTGCCGTAGTCCTTGTTCCACTCGTCGAGCTGTCGGCGCACCGCGTCGGTGAAGGTTACCTGCCCGGCACCGTAGATCTTGGTGGCGACGGCGGTGATCTTGGCCTGCAGCGTGTCGGTGTCCTCGTAGACGAACTTGTGGCGGCCGTGGCCGTTCTCGGCCAGGTCGACCACCGCGTGCGCCAGGTCCTCGGCACCCTTGCCGCCTTCGGCCCAGTGACGCGCCACGACGAAATGGCCGCCCAGCGCCTCGATGCGGCCCTTCAGCAGCGCGATCTCGGCGTCGGTGTCGAAGGTGAAGTGGTTGACCGACACCACGCACGGCAAACCGTAGTGCAGCGTGATGTTCTTCAGGTGCCGTTCGATGTTGACGATGCCCTTGTCCAGCGCGTCGAGGTTCTCCCGGTTGAGGTCTTCCTTCTTGACGCCACCGTGGAATTTCAGCGCACGGATCGTGGCCACCAGCACCACCGCCGCTGGCTTGAGTCCGGCCATGCGGCACTTGATGTCGATGAATTTCTCGGCGCCCAGGTCGGCGCCGAAGCCTGCCTCGGTGACCACGTAGTCGGCCAGCTTGAGGCCGGCCTTCGTGGCCATGACCGAGTTGCAGCCGTGCGCGATGTTGGCGAACGGACCGCCGTGGATGATGGCCGGGTTGTTCTCGAGCGTCTGCACCAGGTTCGGCTTGATCGCGTCCTTCAGCAGCGTGGCCATCGCACCCTGGGCGTTCAGGTCGCGGGCGTAGACCGGCTTGCGGTCGCCCTGCGTGTAGCCGATGACGATGCGGCCCAGCCGCGCCTTCAGGTCGTTGCGCGACAGCGCCAGGCACAGGATGGCCATCACTTCCGACGCCACGACGATGTCGTAGCCGTCTTCCCGCACGAAGCCGTTGGCGGTGCCGCCCATGCCGACGACGATCTTGCGCAGCGCGCGATCGTTCATGTCGACGACGCGCTTCCACTGGATCAGGCGCGGATCGATGCGCAACTCGTTGCCTTGGTGGATGTGGTTGTCGATCAGCGCCGACAGCAGGTTGTGCGCGGCACCGATGGCGTGGAAGTCGCCGGTGAAATGCAGGTTGATGTCTTCCATCGGCACGATCTGCGCGTAGCCGCCGCCCGCCGCGCCGCCCTTGACGCCGAACACCGGGCCCAGCGACGGTTCGCGCAGGCAGATCATGGTCTTCTTGCCGATGCGGTTCAGGGCATCGCCCAGGCCCACGGTGGTGGTGGTCTTGCCTTCGCCGGCGGGCGTCGGGCTGATCGCGGTGACCAGGATCAGCTTGCCATCGGGCCGGTCTTTCAGGCTGGTGAGGTACTCCAGCGAGATCTTCGCCTTGTAGTGGCCGTACGGTTCGAGCGCGTCTTCGGGAATGCCGATGCGGGCCGCCACCTGGTTGATGCGGTGCATCGTGGCCTGCTGCGCGATGTCGATGTCGGATGGCATGTCTACTCCGTGATGCGTGGTGTGCGAGGGCCTCGGCTGGCGGCGCTCGGTGCGTTGGGGCGCAACTCTATACGCGAGCCACTTCGGCGGACTCGGTACTTTCGTGCTCGTCAGGTCAGCGCGCCGCGCCGATGGTGGCCGCCTTGGCGATCAGCGCCTCGGCCATGCGGATGTTCACGACGTCGATCAGCCGGCCATCCAGCGACACCGCACCGAGTCCTTGCTTGTTCGCGTGCTCCAGCGCGTCGATGATGCGGCGCGCTTGATGGAGTTCGGCGTCCGTTGGCGTGTAGATGTGGTTCGCCGGCTCGATCTGCGACGGGTGGATCACCCACTTGCCCTCGTAGCCGAGCACTGCGGCACGGCGGGCGGCCGACACGAAGCCGTCAGGATCGGCGAAATTGCCGAACGGCCCATCGACCGGCCGCAGCCCATAGGCCCGGCAGGCCACCAGCATGCGGGCCTGCGCGGCATGCCACGGGTCGGTCCAGAACACCTGCCGCTGGCCGCTCGCGTCCGGGTCGCTCAGCACGGCGCTGTCCGGGTGCACGCCGCCGATGGAGGTGGTGCGCGCACGCGTCGACGCGGCGAAATCGGCGATGCCGAAGCTCATGGCCTCCAGTCGCTTCGACGACTGCGCGATCGCCTCGACGTTGACCATGCCGAGCGCGGTCTCGATCAGCGCCTCGAAGCCGATGCGCTTGGTGCGCTTCTTCGCGGTCTCGATCTGAGTGACCAGCATGTCGACCGCGTAGATGTCGGCGGCGACGCCGACCTTCGGGATCAGGATCATGTCCAGCCGCGGGCAGGCTTCGACGATGTCGATCACGTCGCGGTACATGTAATGGGTGTCGAGCCCGTTGATGCGAACCATCACCGTCTTGCTGCCCCAGTCGATGTCATTGAGCGCGGCCACGATGTTCTTGCGGGCCTGCTCCTTGTCGTCGGGCGCCACCGCGTCCTCGCAGTCGAGGAAGACGGCGTCGGCGGCGGACCGCGCTGCCTTCTCGAACAGGTGGGGCTTCGACCCCGGCACCGCCAGCTCCGAGCGATGCAGGCGCGGGCTGGCCTGCGGGATGACGGTGAAGCTCATGGGGGGACTCCTGGCGGCGCGCGCTGTCGACAATGCTGGATTTTGATCGATCGCGCCGCACGATTCGCCCGATCATTCGATGATCGATCCGCCCGACAGGACCCCGACATGACCGAACACCTGGTGTTTCTCGACCGCTCGACCTTGCAGGCGATGGTGCGTCGGCCCGCCTTCGATCACACCTGGGAAGAGTTTCCCGCCACCTCGGCCGCGCAGACAGTCGAGCGCCTGCGCAACGCCACCATCGCGCTGACCAACAAGGTGCCGCTGCGTGCCGACGTGCTGACGCAGTTGCCGAAGCTGAAGCTGATCGCGGTCGCGGCCACCGGCTACGACGTGATCGATGTCGTTGCCTGTCGCGAGCGCGGCATCGCGGTCTGCAACATCCGCAACTACGCGGTGCACACCGTGCCCGAGCATGTGTTCGCGCTCACCCTGGCGCTGCGCCGCAGCCTGATGGAATACCGGGCCGACGTCGAGCGCGGGCGCTGGCAGCAGGCCGAGCAGTTTTGCTTCTTCGATCATCCGATCCGTGACCTGTACGGCAGCACGATGGGCATCTTCGGTGGCGGCACGCTGGGGCAGGGCACCGCGACGCTGGCCCGCGCCTTCGGGATGCGGGTGCTGTTTGCTGAAGTCAACCCCGGCAAGACCTCGGGCGGCGAGCGCACGCCGATGGACCAGGTGCTGGCCGAGTCCGATGTGATCTCGATGCATTGCCCGCTGACGCCGGCCACCCGCCACCTGATCGGCGCGGAGCAGTTGCGCCAAATGAAACGCAGCGCCATCCTGATCAACACCGCGCGCGGCGGGCTGGTCGACGAGAACGCGCTGGTGACTGCGCTGAAGGAAGGCTGGATCGCCGGCGCAGGCTTCGATGTGTTGACGACCGAGCCGCCCAGAAACGGCAATCCGCTGCTCGACCTGCGACTGCCGAACTTCATCCTGACGCCGCACGTCGCCTGGGCTTCCGGTGGCGCCATGCAGATACTGGCCGATCAGCTGATCGACAATGTCGAGTTGTTCATCCAGGGCACTCCGCAGCATGTGGTGACCTGACGGGTTTCAACGCCTGGCCGACCGCACGCATTGCCCTCAATTGTTCGAGATCACGACATGAAAAAGCTCCTGTTCCAGATCGACACCGATCCGATTCCCGCGGTGTTCGACACCGTGGTGGCTTACGACGGTGGCGCCGACCACGTGTCCGCATACGGCGGGATCACGCCCGACAACGTCGGTGCACTGGTCGACGGCACGATCTTCACGCGCTCGCCGAAGGAAAAGCGGTTCACCGCGATCTTCGTCGGCGGCAGCAACCTGGCCGCGGGCGAGGCGCTGCTGAAGGCAGTCCAGAAGAAGTTCTTCTCCAACTTCCGCGTCTCGGTGATGCTCGACAGCAATGGTTCGAACACCACCGCCGCCGCCGCAGTCGCGTGTCTGCTGAAGAGCGCGGGCGGCAAGCTGGCCGGTCAGCGCGCGGTCATCCTCGCGGGCACCGGCCCGGTCGGACAGCGTGCGGCGGTGATGCTGGCGCAGGAGGGCGTCTCCGTCGCCATCACGTCGAGAACGCTGGCGAATGCACAAAAGGCGTGTGATCACCTGAAGGCCGGTTTCGGCATCGATGTGACTGCGATCGAGGCGCCCGATCTTGATTCGCGCGCGCGGGCCTGCGAAGGTGCGCAGGTCGTGCTGGCCACCGGCGCGGCGAGCTCGGTGCTGCTGCGCGAGTCGGACTGGAAAAGCAACTCGACACTGCGCTACCTGGCCGATGCCAACGCAACGCCGCCGCTGGGCATCGAGGGCATGGACATGATGGATCGCGGTGTCGAGCGTGACGGCCGCATCTGCTGGGGGGCGATCGGCTTCGGTGCGGTCAAGCTCGCGGTGCACCGTGCCTGCATCGCCCAGTTGTTCGAGGCGCCGGATCAGGTGCTGGATGCCGAGGCGATCTACGCCAAGGCCAAATCGATGGTCTAACCAGAGCACCACCATGATCGTTCAACAACCTGTCACGACCTTCCTCGACGCCCTCGGCAGCGGTTCGGCCACGCCCGGCGGTGGAAGCGCCGCCGCCATCATGGGGGCGATGGGCGCGGCCCTCGTCAGCATGATGTGCAACCTGACCATCGGGAAGAAGGGCTACGCAGAAGTCGAGGGCGAGATGCAGTCCCTTCTGATGGCTGCCGAAGAATTGCGCCTGCAACTTGCCGACATGGTCGCCGATGACATTGCCGCATTCGACGGACTGATGGCGGCCTACGCGCTGCCCAAGGACACCGACGAGCAGAAGACGAAGCGCAGTGCCGCGATCCAGGACGGCCTGAAGGCGGCCACCGACGTGCCGCTGGCCTGCGCGCGTGCCAGCGCGGGGGTGATCGCGCTGGCCATGCGTGCGGCCCAGGTGGGCAACCGCAATGTCATCAGCGACGCCGGGGTCGGCGCACTGGCTGCCCAGGCCGCGCTGCGCAGCGCGGCGCTGAACGTGTACATCAATGTTCCGAGCATCAAGGACGAGGCGTTCGCGAGTTCGCGCCGCGACGAGATCAATGCGCTGGTGGCCAGCGCCGTGCCGCTGGCGGAGCAGGTCTACGACGTGGTGAAGACCCAGCTCTGATCAGCCGGCGTCGGTGCCCCCGCCCATCGCGTGGCTGAAGCCGGCGTCGACATAGGTGATCTCCGACGTCACCCCGGCGGCCAGATCGGACAGCATGAACGCGGCGACGTTGCCGACGTCGTCGATCGTCACGTTGCGGCGCAGCGGCGCGTTGGCCTCGACCACTTCGAGGATCTTGCCGAATCCCTTGATGCCGGACGCCGCCAGCGTCTTGATCGGGCCGGCCGAGATGCCGTTGACGCGGATGCCGCGCGGGCCGACGCTGGACGCGAGGTAGCGCACGCTGGCTTCGAGCGAAGCCTTGGCGAGGCCCATCGTGTTGTAGTTCGGCACCACGCGTGCGGCGCCCAGGTAGGTCAGCGTCAGCAAGGACGCACCGCGACGCAGCCGGGGCAGGGCGGCTTTGGCCATCGCCGGGAAGCTGTAGGCCGAGATGTCGTGCGCGATGCGGAACGCCTCGCGTGACAGCCCGTCGAGAAAATCGCCGGCAATCGACTCGCGTGTGGCGAAGCCGATCGAGTGCACGAAGCCGTCGAACTCGGGCCAGGTCTCGCCCAGCTGACTGAACAGCCGGTCGATCTGCGCGTCGTCAGAGACATCGCAGTCGTACAGCATCGTCGATCCGAAGTCGGCCGCCAGGCCCGCCGTGCGCTCCTTGAAGCGCTCGCCGACGTAGCTGAACGCCAGCTCGGCGCCTTCACGATGGCAGGCCCGTGCGATGCCATAGGCGATCGACCGGTTGGACAACACGCCGGTGATCAGTAGCCGCTTGCCAGTCAGAAATCCCACACTGTCTCCTTGAACAATCGAAGCCGGGCGATTTTTGCATGCGCTGCACGATTCACTGGCGTGCTTCAACCGGCGGTTGGATTGACGGTATTTGTATACTTTTATAATATACAAATATGATGCTTTTCGACTCGGTCATTCGTTTTGATTGGGACGGTGGCAACCAACGCAAAAGCCATGACAAACATGGCGTGACGCAACTCGAAGCCGAGCAGGTGTTCTTCAACGCGCCGTTGCTCGTGGTGGCCGATCAGAAGCATTCGCAGCACGAGCCTCGCTGGCATGCGCTGGGCAAGACCGATGAGGGCCGGGCGCTGCACCTCACTTTCACATTGCGTGACGCAAACAAGGCGTTGCGTGTCATTTCGGTGCGGGACATGCACCGCAAGGAAAGGAGCCTCTATGAGCAAGTCCAGCCTTAAGGTCACTCAGGTCAAGAGAGCGGTGAAGTTGGCCTCGAAGGCGGTCGCAAAGCCCGTGTCACCGATCCCGGACTTCCGGTCGGAGCTTCAGGAACGCGAGTTCTGGGAGCGCACCGATTCGACGCCGCATGTCGATTGGTCCCAAGCCCAGCGCGTGCGCCTGCCCAACCTGAAACCCACGTCGAAGTCCATCTCGCTGCGCCTGCCCGCGAGCCTGCTCGATGCGCTGCGCGTCGAAGCCAACAAGCGCGATGTGCCGTATCAGTCGCTGATCAAGGTGTGGCTGGCGGAGCGGGTCGAGGCGAAGGGGTGATCTCGCTGGGTTGATGGGTAATCAGGTCTGGCAACAAGAAGGCATTCAATCTGAGATGCTCAGTACCACCGAGATCGCGGCCTTTGAGGCGAACCGCGACATCGGCGACGAGATCGTGCAGTCGAACAAAGACATGAAAGCAGGCAAAGGCAAAGTCGTGGTTTCTTCGGCCGCAGAAGCCAGAGAAGCCACGGGCCTGTCGCAGTCGCAGTTCGCCAGCTTGCTCGGCGTCTCGGTTCGCACTCTTCAAGGCTGAGAGCAAGTGCGCAAACATCCCAGCGGCGCATGACGTACGCTGCCGGCCATTGCTCGCACCAACCCGAAGGCAGTCCTGGTGGGGGGGGGGGCGGCGCGATAACCCACAAAAAAGGCCCGCATCAAGCGGGCCTTGGTCTGAGTCAACGGCCGATCAAACCGAAGCCGGCACCTTCTCCGCCGCATCCGTGAACTCCTCGATCTTGTCGAAGTTCAGGTACTGGTACACCTTGTCGCTTGCTGCGGTGAGTACACCCATATCGAGCAGGTACTCCTCGCGAGTCGGGATGCGACCCAGCTTCGAGCAGATCGCCGCCAGCTCGGCCGACCCGAGGTAGACATTGCTGTTCTTGCCCAACCGGTTCGGGAAGTTGCGGGTGCTGGTCGAGAACACCGTCGCGCCTTCCTTCACCTGCGCCTGGTTGCCCATGCACAGGCTGCAGCCCGGCATCTCCATGCGGGCACCGGCGTTGCCTAGCACGCCGTAGTGGCCTTCGTCGCTGAGCTTCTTCGCATCCATCTTGGTCGGCGGTGCGACCCACAGCTTGACCGGGATGTCGCGCTTGCCTTCGAGCAGCTTGCTGGCAGCACGGAAGTGGCCGATGTTGGTCATGCAGCTGCCGATGAACACCTCGTCGATCTTCGCGCCAGCGACTTCGGACAGCGTCTTCACGTCGTCCGGGTCGTTCGGGCAGGCGACGATCGGCTCGTGGATGTCGGCCAGGTCGATGTCGATCACGGCGGCGTACTCGGCATCGGCGTCGCCCTTCAGCAACTGCGGATCGGCCAGCCAGGCTTCCTGCGCGGCGATGCGGCGAGCCAGCGTGCGCGCGTCGGCGTAGCCCTCGGAGATCATCCACTTCATCAGCGTGATGTTGCTGTGGATGTACTCGATGATCGGCTCCTTGTTCAGGTGCACCGTGCAGCCGGCGGCGCTGCGCTCGGCCGAGGCATCGCTGAGTTCGAAGGCTTGTTCCACCTTCAGATCGGGCAGGCCTTCGATCTCGAGGATGCGGCCGCTGAAGATGTTCTTCTTGCCCTTCTTCTCGACCGTCAGCAGACCGGCCTTGATCGCATACAGCGGGATCGCGTTGACCAGGTCGCGCAGCGTGACGCCAGGCTGCATCTTGCCCTTGAAGCGCACCAGCACGCTTTCGGGCATGTCGAGCGGCATCACGCCGGTGGCGGCGGCAAACGCCACCAGACCGGAACCGGCCGGGAAGCTGATGCCGATCGGGAAGCGGGTGTGGCTGTCGCCACCGGTGCCGACGGTGTCGGGCAACAGCAGGCGGTTGAGCCAGCTGTGGATCACGCCGTCGCCCGGCCGCAGCGCGATGCCGCCCCGGTGGCTGATGAAGTCGGGCAGCTCGTGGTGCATCTTCACGTCGACCGGCTTCGGGTACGCCGCGGTGTGGCAGAACGACTGCATCACCAGGTCGGCGCTGAAGCCCAGGCAGGCCAGGTCCTTCAGTTCGTCGCGCGTCATCGGGCCGGTGGTGTCCTGCGAGCCGACACTGGTCATGCGCGGTTCGCAATACGTGCCGGGGCGCACGCCGACCTGCTGGCCGTTGACGATCGGCAGACCACAGGCCTTGCCGACCATCTTCTGGCCCAGGCTGAAACCCTTCTTGGTGTCGGCGGGGTTCAGCGGCAGGCGGAACAGCGTGCTCACCGGCAGGCCCAGCGCCTCACGCGCCTTGGCGGTCAGGCCGCGCCCGATGATCAGCGGAATGCGGCCACCGGCACGCACTTCGTCGAACAGCACCTCGCTCTTGACAGTGAACTCGGCGATGACCTTGCCGTCCTTCAGCGCCTTGCCGTCGTAGGGGCGCAGTTCGACCACGTCGCCCATGTTCATCTGGCTCACGTCGAGCTCGATCGGCAGCGCGCCCGAGTCTTCCATCGTGTTGTAGAAAATCGGAGCGATCTTGGCACCCAGGCAGACGCCACCGAAGCGCTTGTTCGGCACGAACGGGATGTCTTCGCCGGTGAACCACAGCACCGAGTTGGTGGCCGACTTGCGGCTGGAGCCGGTGCCGACCACGTCGCCGACGTACTCCACAAGTTTGCCCTTGGCGAGCAGGTCTTCGATGAAGTTGATCGGTCCGCGCTTGCCTTCTTCTTCCGGCACGATGCCGGGGCGCGGGTTCTTGTGCATCGCCAGCGCGTGCATCGGGATGTCGGGGCGGCTCCAGGCATCGGGCGCAGGTGACAGGTCGTCGGTGTTGATCTCGCCGGCCACCTTGAAGATCGCCACGGTGATGCTCTTCGGCACTTCAGGCCGCGAGGTGAACCACTCGGCATCGGCCCAGCTTTGCAGCACCGATTTCGCATGGGAATTGCCCTTGTCGGCCTTGTCCTTGACGTCGTGGAACTGGTCGAACATCAGCAGCGTGTTCTTCAAGGCGGCGGCGGCCACTGCGCCGACTTTCGCGTCGTCCAGCAGTTCGATCAGCGGGCTGATGTTGTAGCCGCCGAGCATCGTGCCCAGCAGTTGGGTGGCGGTCTCGGGGCTGATCAGCGAGCACTTTTCGGTGCCGTGGGCCACGGCTGCCAGGTAGCTGGCCTTCACGCAGGCGGCATCGTCCACGCCCGCCGGCACGCGGTGGGTGATCAACTCGACCAGCACCTTTTCTTCACCGGAAGGAGGGGCCTTCAGCAATTCGATCAACTGGCTTGTCTGCTGTGCCGACAGCGGCAGTGGCGGAATTCCCAACGCGGCGCGTTCGGCGACATGGAGGCGATAGGCTTCAAGCATGGTGTGGCTCCTTCGTAAATGACTGGGATTCGAACGTTCTGTCTGCCCCATCGATGGGGGTGATGCGAACGTCGTGATGGATGTGGTGAGGTTGGTCGATCGCGGTCAGGGCGCTGGTTTCGCGGACGCGCTGATGGAATTGCTCAGTGAGGACTGCTCGGCTTCCAGTGCAATGCGCTGCCTGGTCGCCTGAATCTCCGCCCGATGGCCATCGCCCACGCAGTCGTCGACCAGGCGGTTTCCTGCCTTCACGTTGAGCAGCATCGACTTGCTGGCGATCTGGACCATCAATGTCTGGCCTTTCACGTCCTCGAGCCGGATCGCTCCGGTGGATGAGAGCACCGGCTTCATCAGGTAGCTCGACTTGGCAAATCGCAGGTCGACGTAGGCGGGGTGCTGTTCGCTCGGCTTGATGTAGACCGTCTGCTTGAACTCGCACTGGTACTCGCCGTAGTAGACCCGTTCGGCGGCGCCGCGTTGCTCGTCGCTCGCGAGCTCGGGTGGCAGTTCGGTAGCAATCACCTTCTTCTGTGCCGCTTTGGCCTTGATGGCGGGCTGGGCCGCAGCTTTCAAAACTGTCGCAACGGCTGGCTTGGCCGTGGTGGACTCGGCGGCCAGCGCGGGTGATGACACCAGGCCGCCCAGCGCCATGCACAGTCCCATCATCACGGCCCCGCACCTGCGCGGATTCGCTGTTCGGACAAAGCCAAGGGCCGAGCATGACGGGGTCGACAGGGGGGCGAAAGCGTTCATTGAAGTCACCAGGGGTTCAAACCAGGGATTTTCAGCACAAGCGCGGTGCACATCGCGCGCGGGCAGCACGGAATTTCGAAACGGTTGGTTGCCCGGCGCGCTGGTGCAGGTTTCGGGCCGAGTCGGCCCGAAAGGCCGAAAAAAAGCCGGCCTCCGCAGGGGTGGCCGGCTGGGGCGCTGGGCGCATGACGCAGCTGTGAGGGTCCGGCTCAGAGCAGGTGCTTGACGCCGTCCTGCTCGTCGGTCAGTTCCTTCAGGGTGATGTTGATGCGTTCCTGGCTGAAGGCATCGATCGCCAAGCCTTCGACGATCTTGTACTCGCCGCCCGCAGTGGTGACCGGGTAGCCGAACATCACGCCCTTCGGGATGCCGTATTCGCCATTCGACGGGATGCCCATCGTCACCCACTGGCCGTTGGTGCCGAGCGCCCAATCGCGCATGTGGTCGATGGCTGCGTTGGCAGCCGATGCGGCCGACGACACACCACGAGCAGCGATGATGGCCGCACCGCGCTTGCCGACCGTCGGCAGGAAGGTGTCCTTGTTCCAGGCGTCGTCATTGATCAGGGTCTTGACCGACTGGCCTTCGATCGTGGCGAAGCGGTAGTCGGCGTACATGGTCGGCGAGTGGTTGCCCCACACGGCCAGCTTCTGGATGCTCGACACCGGCTTGCCGGTCTTCGCGGCGATCTGCGAGGCGGCGCGGTTGTGGTCGAGGCGCAGCATCGCGGTGAAGTTCTTCGCAGGCAGATCCGGCGCGCTCTTCATCGCGATGTAGGCGTTGGTGTTGGCGGGGTTGCCGACGACCAGCACCTTGACGTTGCGCGAAGCCGACGCGTTCAAGGCCTTGCCCTGGGCGGTGAAGATCTGCGCATTGGCGGCCAGCAAATCAGAGCGCTCCATGCCAGGGCCCCGTGGGCGGGCACCGACGAGCAGCGCGTAGTCGGTGTTCTTGAATGCGGCGACCGGGTCGCTGTGCGCTTCGATGCCGGCCAGCAACGGGAACGCGCAGTCGTCGAGTTCCATGATCACGCCCTTCAGCGCGTTTTGTGCCTTCTCGTCGGGGATTTCCAGCAATTGCAGGATGACCGGCTGGTCCTTGCCGAGCATTTCTCCAGAGGCGATGCGAAACAGCAGTGCGTAACCGATTTGGCCTGCAGCGCCGGTGACGGCAACGCGAACGGGGGACTTGCTCATGGGAGATCTCCAGAAAAGGTTGAATGCGGATGCGGGACAGTGAGGCTGTGGCGCGGTCTGTACGGCAACCGAGCAAACCACTAATTGTAGGCAGTGAGACCACTGAGTGTAGGGATGAACCCGGAGCATGTCAAAAGTCTTATGTAAGACATAAGATGTCTGTCGAAAATCAGCAGTTCCGGCTGGACGATCACCGCACTCCTGTGCTGCAATGCGCGCCATGAAAAACACGTCTGCCCTCGTTGTCGAGCCGCTCGTCGCGGTTCGTCCGGGCGACGGTGCGTCACCGGCCTTCAGCCCGCTTTATCAGCAGATCAAGACACTGATGACGCGCAGTCTGCGCATCGGCGAATGGCGGCCGGGCGAAGCCATCCCCAGCGAGATGGAGCTGGCCGCGCGGTTCAAGGTGAGCCAGGGCACGGTGCGCAAGGCAATCGACGAGCTGGCTGCGGAGAACCTGCTCGTGCGGCGGCAGGGCAAGGGCACGTTCGTCGCTACGCATGCCGAGCAGAAGGTGCAGTACCGGTTCCTGCGGCTGATGCCCGACGATGGCGAATCCGGCACGGTCCAGCGGCGCTTCATCGATTGCCGGCGCCTTCGGTCGACCGCCGATGTGGCTCGGGCGCTCGGGCTCAATCCCGGCGATTCGGTGGTCAACGTTCGGCGTGTGCTGACGTTCAATGCGACGCCGGTCGTGCTCGACGACATCTGGCTGCCCGGCTTGCTGTTCAAGGGGCTGACCGCCGAGCGCCTGAGCGACTACCGTGGCCCGATGTACGGGCTGTTCGAAAGCGAGTTCGGTGTCCACATGATCCGCGCCGACGAAAAGATCCGTGCTGTGGCAGCCGATGCCGCATCGGCGCCGTTGCTGGCGGTGGCGGTGGGCTTTCCGCTGCTCAGCGTCGAGCGCCTCTCATTGACCTACGACGACAAGCCGGTGGAATTGCGTCGGGGCCTTTACAACACGTCGCGATATCACTACCGGAATGCACTCAGTTAATTGCCGGGTTGCATGCGTGTTTTTGCGCCGATGGATATGCGTTGCGACTGATGTTGGTATTAGTCCGTGCTGCGTTGCAATAAACTCAACGGTTTGCAAGTCGCTGTGACACGAAAGATGTAAATGTCAGACACCCTGAAGACGCGGCCCACCTACCGCAACATCCATGTCAGCCAGATCGTCAAGTACCGCTTGCCGCCCGCCGGCATCGTGTCGATCCTGCATCGCGTCAGCGGTGTTGGCATGTTTTTCCTGATGCCGTTCATCATCTGGATGTTCGACACCAGTGTCACTTCGGAAATCTCGTACAGCCAGTTCACCAGCGTCTTTGCGGGTGGCGCGGGCATCCTGCCCGGCTGGATCTTCAAACTGATCGCGTTGGGCCTGATTTGGGCCTTCCTGCACCACTTCATTGCCGGTGTCCGTCATCTGTGGATGGACATGACCCACGCCGTGACCAAGGAATTTGGGCACAGCTCGGCGCTCGCGACCCTGGGCCTGAGCATCGTGCTCACGGTCTTGCTCGGTTCCAAGCTCTTCTTCTGACACACACGATCTATGGCACAGAATTTCGGATCGAAGCGCATCGTCGTCGGTGCGCATTACGGGCTGCGCGACTGGTTGTCTCAGCGGGTGACGGCGGTCTTGATGGCGTTGTTCACGCTGGCGGTCATCGTCCAGATCCTGCTGCCTGGCGAGATGGGGTACGACAAGTGGTCGGGCATCTTTGCGCAGCAGTGGATGAAGGTGCTGACCTTCGTCGTGATCGTCTCGTTGCTGTACCACGTGTGGGTCGGCATGCGTGACGTCTGGATGGACTACGTCAAACCGGTCGGCGTGCGACTGGCGTTACAGGTGTTCACCATCGCGTGGTTGGTGGGCTGTGCGGGTTGGGCAATCCAAGTGCTGTGGAGGCTGTAATGCAAATGGGTTCGTCACCAGCGGGATCCTCGATCCCCAAGAGAAGATTTGATGTCGTGATCGTCGGTGCCGGCGGTTCCGGCATGCGGGCGTCGCTGCAACTGGCTCGTGCCGGACTGAACGTCGCGGTGCTGTCGAAGGTGTTCCCGACGCGTTCGCACACCGTCGCTGCGCAAGGCGGCATCGGCGCCAGCCTGGGCAACATGTCCGAGGACAACTGGCACTATCACTTCTACGACACCGTCAAGGGCTCCGATTGGCTGGGCGATCAGGACGCGATCGAGTTCATGTGCCGCGAAGCGCCAAAGGTCGTGTACGAGCTTGAGCATTTCGGCATGCCGTTCGACCGCAATCCCGATGGCACCATTTATCAGCGGCCTTTCGGTGGGCACACTGCGAATTATGGTGAGAAACCGGTGCAGCGCGCTTGCGCCGCAGCCGACCGCACCGGCCACGCGATGCTGCACACGCTGTATCAGCAGAACGTCAAGGCGCGCACCAATTTCTTCGTCGAGTGGATGGCGCTTGATCTGATCCGCGATGCCGATGGCGACGTGCTGGGCGTGACCGCGATGGAGATGGAGACTGGCGAAGTCCACATCCTCGAAGCCAAGATCACCTTGATGGCGACCGGTGGAGCGGGGCGCATCTTCGCCGCCTCGACCAACGCCTTCATCAACACTGGTGATGGCTTGGGCATGGCGGCACGAGCGGGCATTCCTCTCGAAGACATGGAGTTCTGGCAGTTCCATCCGACGGGTGTCGCTGGCGCCGGGGTGCTGTTGACCGAAGGCTGCCGAGGCGAGGGCGCGATTCTGCGCAACAGCAATGGCGAACGCTTCATGGAGCGCTATGCGCCGACGCTGAAAGACCTCGCGCCGCGCGATTTCGTCTCGCGCTGCATGGATCAGGAAATCAAGGAAGGTCGCGGCTGCGGTCCCAACAAGGACTACGTGGTGCTCGACATGACCCACCTCGGTGCAGAGACCATCATGAAGCGGTTGCCGTCGGTCTTCGAGATCGGGCACAACTTCGCCAACGTCGACATCACCAAAGAGCCGATCCCGGTCGTGCCGACGATCCACTACCAGATGGGCGGCATCCCGACCAACATCCACGGTCAGGTGGTGGCACCGAAGAACGGTCAGCCAAATGACATCGTCAAAGGCCTGTATGCGGTCGGCGAGTGTGCCTGCGTCAGCGTGCACGGCGCGAACCGCCTCGGCACCAATTCGCTGCTCGACCTGCTGGTGTTCGGGCGGGCAGCAGGTAACCACATCGTCGACAGCGGGCTGAAGCCCTGCGCGCACAAGCCGCTGCCGGCCGATGCGGCCGACTTCACGCTGGGTCGTCTGAACAAGTACGAGGCAAGTACCGGTGGCGAGTATGCGCAGGACGTTGCCAACGACATCCGCACCTCGATGCAAAAGCACGCCGGCGTGTTCCGCACGCAGGCGACGATGGATGCGGGCGTGGTCGAGATCAAGAAGCTCGCCGAACGCGTCAAGCACATCCACCTGGCCGACAAGTCGAAGGTGTTCAACACGGCACGTATTGAAGCACTCGAGGTCGAGAACCTGATCGAAGTGGCGATGGCCACGATGATCTCGGCCGCAGCGCGCCACGAGAGTCGCGGTGCTCACACGGTCAACGACTACGCCAACTCGGTCGAGTTTCCGAATGGTCGCAACGACAAGGAATGGCTGCGGCACACGCTGTGGTACAGCGAAGGCAACCGCCTCGACTACAAGCCGGTGAACCTGAAGCCGCTGACCGCCGAGTCGATTCCGCCGGTGGTGCGCACCTTCTGACGCCGTTGGATACCTACTCGATGTTCACGAATTCAAGCTTCACCCACCGCGACGGAGAGCAGTCATGACCAAGCGCGTGTTCCAGATCTACCGCTACGACCCCGATACCGACACCAAGCCGCGCATGCAAACCCTCGAGGTCGAACTGGACGGCAGCGAGCGCATGCTTCTTGATGCACTGAACAAGCTGAAGGCGGTCGACCCGACGCTGTCGTTCCGCCGCTCCTGCCGAGAAGGCGTTTGCGGCTCGGACGCGATGAACATCAACGGCAAGAACGGTTTGGCGTGCCTGACCAACATGCTCACGCTGA
>JAURWR010000105.1 GCA_030654805.1 Burkholderiaceae bacterium | reverse complement strand
CCGCAGATCGGCGAGAACGGCACCGTGCGCATGACCCTCTTCCAGGAGTCGTCGAGTCTGGCGGCCGGCACGGCTCCGGGCACGTCGAGCGCAGGGCCGACCACGAACAAGAAGTCGATTGAATCCACGGTGGTCGTCGACGACGGGCAGATCATCGTGCTGGGCGGCCTGATCGAGGACTCGATCGTGGTGGACAAGTCCAAGGTGCCGATCCTCGGCGACATCCCCTACTTCGGCGCCCTGTTCCGCAGCGAGACCCGAACCAAGAAGCGCACCAACCAGATGGTGTTCCTGCGACCGGTCGTGATGCGCGACGCGTCGTCGTCGAACAGGCTGTCGGTCGATCGATACGACCTCATCCGCAGCGAACAAAAGGACGTGCAGTTGCCCACGAGCCCGCTGATGCCGATCGGCGGCGTGCCCGTGATTCCGCCTCTGAAGCCGACCGAGGATCCGACGCAGCCGCTGACCCCTCCAGCCAACCGACCACCGCCATCGGGTGTGACGCCCGCGACCGCGCCGGATGGTGCGGCGACCTCCAACTGACGCAGGCGCACGACAATGGGACCCCGCCATCCGCTGCCTTACGCCTACGCTCGGGCGCACACCGTGCTGCTCGAAGACGAAGGCAACCGGCTGGTGCTGTGGGCGCCCGAGACCGTGTCGCTGCCAGCGCTCGGCGAGGTGCTGCGCCGGTATGACGTCGATGCACTGGAGCGCGAGGCCTCGGCCACGCTCGTCAACCGCATCGCCGTGGCCTACGCCGGCAGCGAGTCGAGCGCCGCCACGGTGATCGGTGAAGTGGAAAGCGCGGTCGACCTGAGTCGCATGATGCAGGAGCTGCCGGCCATCGAGGACCTGCTCGAAGCCTCGAACGACGCGCCGATCATCCGCATGCTGAATGCGCTGCTGACCCAGGCTGCAAAGGACGGTGCGAGCGACATCCACATCGAGCCGTACGAGCGAAGCAGTTCGGTCCGCTTTCGCGTCGACGGCACGCTGCGCGAGGTGGTGCAGCCCAACAAGGCACTGCACGCGGCCTTGATCTCGCGGCTGAAGATCATGGCCGAGCTCGACATCTCCGAGAAACGTCTGCCTCAGGATGGCCGCATCTCGCTGCGCATCGGCGGGCGAGCCGTCGACGTGCGCGTCAGCACGCTGCCATCGTCACACGGAGAGCGCGCGGTGCTGCGGCTGCTGGACAAGGGCGAGTCGAAGTTCACGCTCGAGGGCCTGGGCATGAGCGGCGACGTGCTGACCAGCTTCGATCGGCTCGTGCAGCAGCCACACGGCATCGTGCTGGTGACCGGACCGACCGGGTCCGGAAAAACGACCACGCTGTACGCATCGCTCGGCCGCATCGACACCTCGACGACCAATGTGCTGACGGTCGAGGACCCGGTCGAGTACGAGCTCGGTGGCATCGGCCAGACGCAGGTCAATCCGAAGATCGACCTGACGTTCGCGAAGGCGCTGCGCGCGATCCTGCGGCAGGACCCCGACGTGATCATGATTGGTGAGATCCGCGACTACGAGACCGCACAGATCGCGATCCAGGCCTCGCTGACGGGCCACCTGGTGCTGGCAACGCTGCACACCAACGACGCGCCGAGTGCGGTCACACGATTGACCGACATGGGCGTCGAGCCGTTCCTGCTCAGTTCCAGCCTGCTTGGCGTACTGGCACAGCGGCTGGTGCGCAAGTTGTGTGTCACCTGCCGCAAACCCGATGCGCAGGGCCGCTACCACCCGGTCGGTTGCGCCGCTTGCGGGCAGACCGGCTACAAGGGACGCACCGGCGTCTACGAGATGATGGTCGCCGACGAAGCGGTGCGCTCGCTGATCCACAGCCGCGCAGCCGAATCGCAGCTGCTGGTCGCTGCCGAGCACGCAGGGCTGCGTTCAATGCGCGAGGACGGGGAGCGGCTGGTCGCTGAAGGCGTCACGTCCCCCGAGGAAGTCTTGAGAGTGACACGAGAGTGACATGCCCGCCTTCAAATTCGAAGCGCTGACTGCGGCGGGCAAGTCGACCACCGGGCTGGTCGAAGCAGACAACGCGCGCGCCGCTCGGGCGCAGTTGCGGGCTCAGTCACTGGTGCCGCTGGACGTCACGCAGGTCGCGTCGTCGGGCGCCAAGGGCGAGGGCCTGCGCTTCAGGCAACGGGTGTTCTCGACGACCGGCCTGGCGGTGTGGACGCGGCAACTCGCCGGCCTGGTCGGCAGCGGGCTGCCACTCGAACGCGCGCTGACCGCGCTCAGCGACGAGGCCGAAGACGCTCGGCAGCGCGAGTTGGTGGCGCACCTGCGCTCCGAGGTCAACGCCGGCTCGACGTTCGCCCGCGCCTTGGCCAGCGCCGAACGCGAGTTCGACGACGTGTACCGCGGCGTGGTCGCGGCTGGTGAGCAAAGCGGCGCGCTGGGCGCGGTGCTCGAGCGCCTGGCCGACGACCTCGAGGAACGCCAGGCACTCAAGGCCAAGCTGATCGGCGCCACGCTGTACCCCGCCATCGTGTCGCTGATCGCGGTGGTGATCGTGATCTTCCTCGTCACCTACGTCGTGCCGCAGGTGGCGTCGGTGTTCACCAGCTCGAAGCGCGCGCTGCCGTTCCTGACGATTGCGATGCTCGCGGTCAGCGGTTTCCTGCGCAGCTACGGCTGGCTGCTGCTGCTGGCGATCGGTGCGGGCGTCGGCAGCCTGATGCTGATGCTGCGCAACCCGCTGTTCCGCGAGCGCTTCGATGCGGCCTGGCTGAACCTGCCGCTGATCGGACGCCTGGCCCGCGGCTACAACGCCGCCCGTTTTGCCGGCACGCTGGCGATGCTGGCGGGTGCCGGCGTGCCGATCCTGAAGGCACTGCAAGCGGCGGCCGAAACGCTGTCGAACCAGGCGATGCGCGCCGACGCGCTCGACGCGCTGGTGCGGGTGCGCGAAGGCGCACCACTGGCGTCGGCACTGGCCGGCAAGAAGCGCTTTCCGGGGCTGCTGGCGATGTTCGCCCGCCTCGGTGAGCAGACCGGCCAGTTGCCCCAGATGCTCGACCGCGCGGCCAAGCAACTGGCCACCGAAGTGCAACGCCGCGCGCTGCAGATGGCGACCATCCTGGAGCCGCTGCTGATCGTCGCGATGGGCGGCGTCGTGATGCTGATCGTGCTGGCGGTGTTGCTGCCGATCATTCAGCTGAACACCTGGGTGAAATAGAGCCCCCCAGTCGCTTTGCTCCTGCCCCCGAGGGGCGCCCCCTTTGGCCCGGGAGACCCGGGCTTCGGGGTGGCTTGATGTGCGCCGCATCGCTTCGCTTGCGTTCGCGTTTCATGGCATGCCACATGCATGGCGTTTGGCATGTCAATGCGGTGCTTCTCCAAAGCCTGCTTTGCAGGGCACGTGGTTGAATGATTTCAGCGAGGTTTGTTTTTCGGAGGTGCGATGTCTGCTTCCCATGAACTGGTCAATGTGTCGGCTCCACGGGGCGGCATACCGATCGCGCGAATGCGCAGTCTCTACCGCGTCGACGATGTCGGCCGCAGGCTCGACAAGCTGCCGCACAAGGAACACGAGAGCCTGCGTTCGACTTACGAACGGATGATCGAACTGGGGCCCGAACGGTTTCAGGTCAAGCCGTCCGGTCTGCCGGTGATGGATCACCTGTACGACGACCTGCCGAACTTCTACGAAGTGCTCGACGACGTGAAGCGCCAGCTCGCGCTGTGCGAGGACAGCCGCGATGCACTCGAGATCACGCCGCTGCTGCTGCTCGGCCCGCCCGGCATCGGCAAGACCCATTTCGCGCGCGAACTCGCGCAGCTGCTCGGCACCGGCATGGGCTTCATCTCGATGAGCTCGATGACCGCCGGCTGGGTGTTGTCGGGTGCATCGAGCCAATGGAAAGGCGCCCGGCCCGGCAAGGTGTTCGAGACGCTGGTCGACGGCCAGTACGCCAACCCGGTGATGGTCGTCGACGAGATCGACAAGGCCGGCGGCGAGCACGCCTACGACCCGCTGGGGGCGCTGTACAGCCTGCTCGAACACGACACCGCCGGCAGCTTCATCGACGAGTTCGCCGAGGTGCCGATCGATGCCAGCCAGGTCATCTGGGTCGCCACGGCCAACGACGCGCGCGGCATCCCCGATCCGATCCTGAACCGGATGAACGTCTACGAAGTGCAGGCGCCCGACCGCGAAGCCGCGCGGTACATCGCGGCCAAGCTCTACACCGCGATACGCGCCAGCCACGACTGGGGCAGTCGCTTCGATGAGCAGCCCGCCACCGACGTGCTCGACCGCCTCAGCGAGATGGCCCCGCGCGAGATGCGCCGCGCATGGATGACGGCGTTCGGCAACGCCAAGCTGGATCGCCGTTCGCAGGTGTCGGTGGCCGACCTGCCCGACGCGAATCTGCGCCGCACGCCGATGGGTTTCGTCCAGTAGCCGCCGCACCGCCGCGTCGATGCGGCGGCAGGTCGCCGCCGTATCATCATTCGCATGCCTGTTTCACTGGATGGTCAGCTGGTCGTCGCCATCTCGTCGCGCGCGCTGTTCGATTTCGAAGAGGAAAACGAAGTCTTCGAGGCCGCGGACGACCGGGCCTACATGCGGCTGCAGCTCGAACGGCTGGACGTGACGGCCAAGCCCGGCGTCGCGTTCTCGCTGGTCAACAAGCTGCTGGCCTTCAACCGCGTGCCGGCCGATGCGGGTGAAGCGGCGCCGACGCAGCGCGTCGAGGTGGTGATCCTGTCGCGCAACGACCCGGTGTCGGGCATGCGGGTGTTCCGCTCGGCCAAGCAGCACGGACTGCCGATCCAGCGCGGTGTCTTCACGCGGGGGCATTCGCCTTGGCGTTACCTGCAACCGCTGAACGCCAACCTGTTCCTGTCGACCAACGAGGCCGATGTACGTTCGGCGCTGGAAGCGGGCGTGCCCGCGGCGCGCGTCTACCCCCATTCAGCGCGCGCGTCGGCAGCGCACCCGAACGAGGTGCGCATCGCGTTCGACGGCGATGCGGTGCTGTTCTCCGACGAGGCCGAGCAGGTGTTCCAGCGCGCGGGTCTGAATGCGTTCCAGGAACACGAACGCGACCGCGCCGAGAAGCCGCTGGCCGCCGGGCCGTTCAAGCCGCTGCTCGAAGCGTTGCAACGGTTGCAGCGGGCTGCGACCCCGGCGATGGGCATCCGCACCGCGCTGGTCACCGCACGCAGTGCACCGGCCCACGAGCGCGCGATCCGCACGCTGATGGACTGGGACATCGAGATCGACGAGGCGATGTTCCTCGGCGGCCTGGCCAAGGGCGAGTTCCTGCGCGAGTTCGAGCCCGATTTCTTCTTCGATGACCAGACCGGGCACATCGAGAACGCGGCGCCGCATGTGCCCGCCGGTCTGGTCGCCTCCGGCGTGTTGAACCGCTGAGTCAGCTCAGCGTCACCCGCGCGAACTTGCGTTTGCCGACCTGCAACACATAGGTCCCGGCGATCAGCTTCAGGCCGCGGTCGCTGACGACGCTGCCGTCCACCTTGACGCCGCCACCCTCCACCAGACGCAGGGCCTCGCTGCTCGATGGCGCGAGCGATGCCTCGCGCAGCAAGGCGCCGATGCCGATGGGCGCACCGGCGATGGCCAGCTCGGGGATCACATCGGGCACCCCACCGCGCGCGCGCAGGTTGAAATCGTTCTCGGCCGCATCGGCCGCTGCCGCGCTGTGGAAGCGGGCGGTGATTTCCTTGGCCAGCATCACCTTTGCATCCTTCGGGTTGCGACCGGCCTCGACCTCGGCTTTCAGCGCCGCAATCTCGTCCTCTGACCGGAAACTCAGCAGCGTGAAATAGCGCCACATCAATGTGTCGCTGATCGACAGCAGCTTGGCGAACATGTCGTTCGGCGCCTCGCTGATGCCGATGAAGTTGCCCTTGCTCTTGGACATCTTCTCGACACCGTCCAGGCCTTCGAGCAGCGGCATCGTCAGGATGCATTGCGGCTCCTGGCCGTATTCGCTTTGCAGCGCCCGACCGACCAGCAGGTTGAACTTCTGGTCGGTGCCACCGAGTTCGAGGTCGCTCTTGAGCACGACCGAGTCGTAGCCCTGCATCAGCGGATACAGGAACTCGTGCACGCTGATCGGCGTGCCGGCCTTGTAGCGTTTGGTGAAATCGTCGCGCTCCATCATCCGAGCGACGGTGTAGCGCGATGCCAGCTGGATCAGGCCGCGCGCGCCGAGCGGATCGCACCATTCGGAGTTGTAACGGACCTCGGTCTTCTCCGAGTCCAGCACCAGTGAAGCCTGCTGGTAGTAGGTCTTCGCGTTGTGCTCAATCTGCTCGCGGGTCAGCGGCGGCCGGGTGGCGTTGCGGCCCGACGGGTCACCGATCCTCGACGTGAAGTCGCCGATCAGGAAGATCACCGTGTGTCCCAGGTCCTGAAGCTGCCGGAGCTTGTTCAACACCACCGTGTGGCCGATGTGGATGTCGGGGGCCGTCGGGTCCAGGCCCAGCTTGATGCGCAACGGCACGCCCGTCGCTTCAGAGCGCGCCAACTTCTTCAGCCAGTCGGCTTCCGGCAACAGTTCGTCGCAGCCCCGCTGGGTGGCACGAAACGCATCCCGCACGCGATCGGTGACCGGGTGGGACGTGACGGTGGTAACGCTGGAGTCGAGCCGGTCGGTGTGCGACATGTCGGGAAACTACTGAACGAGGGATGAGGAAGAGACGCGTTTCTCGTGACAGATTCGCGAATACACGTCGCTATACTTGCGCTCGCCGTATCACCCGGCGAGAAGTACGCAGAAGACGAATCAGGCAGTCCCGCAGCCCTGTTCGGATCGCCCCGGAGTTTAAGGGACCGATCCTTGCAAGGTAAGTCGTCTGGCCCGCGATGCGCAGGCCTACATCAACAGACCCACAGAGCGCTCGGCTCCCTGAATCTTGACTCCATCTGATTTTCTCGATCGCATCGCCGTTCAACTGGGTCGACGCACCGGTGATCTGCTGCGAAATCACCCGCGTCGCGCGTATTCGGCCATCGTTCTGGCACTGGCTGGCTTCGGCGCCACCGCCTTCGGTGTTGCACCGCTGACCGCAGAAGTCGGGCTGACGCCGCAGCACTGGGTGACGGAATCGGTCATACCGAGCGACCTGGATGGACAGGTCTTGTCACTTTCGCAACACGATCTGTCACTGTTTCGCAGCGACGTCACGAAGCCCAGCGATACCGCCGACAGCCTGCTGCGGCGCCTGAACGTCGACGATGCCCAAGCACTGATGTTCCTGCGCACCAACAGCGTCGCGCGCGAGTTGCTGGCAGGGCGCAGCGGAAAGATGGTCCAGGTGCGCACCAACGCGGCAGGCGAAATCGACGAACTCGTGGCGCGCTACCCTGCGCGCCAGGCCGCACAGTTCAACACGCACTTCACCCGACTGCGCGTGACACGCGAGAACGACCAGTTCGTCGCTCGCATCGAAACGGCGCCGCTCGCCGCGCAAACCCGCATGGGCAGCGGAACGGTTCGCAGCTCCTTGTTCAACGCGACCGACGATGCCGGAATCCCCGATTCCGTCGCCTCGCAGCTCGCCGAAGTCTTCGCAACCGACATCAACTTCCACCGCGACCTGCGGCGGGGAGACACGTTCTCGGTCGTGTACGAATCACTGACGGCCGACGGTGAACCAATCACTTGGAACGAATCGGCCGGGCGCGTGCTCGCAGCCGAGTTCGTCAACAACGGCAAGGTGAATTCGGCGATCTGGTACGAAAGTACCCAAGCCGGACGTCGTGGTGCCTACTTCGACTTCAGCGGCCACAGCAAGCAGCGCTCTTTCCTGGCCAGTCCGATGGAGTTCTCGCGCATCACCTCGGGCTTTGCGATGCGCTTCCATCCCATTCTGCAGAACTGGCGGCAGCACGCCGGCGTGGACTACGGCGCGCCGAGTGGCACGCCGGTGCGCACCGTGAGCGATGGGACGGTCGAGTTCGCCGGTTGGCAAAACGGCTATGGCAACGTGGTGGTCGTAAAACACGCCGACGATCGAAGCACGCTGTACGCTCACCTGAGCCGTATCGACGTTCGCAAGGGGCAACGGGTAGAGCAGGGGATGCATCTCGGCGCGGTGGGCGCAACCGGCTGGGCGACCGGACCCCATTTGCACTTCGAGTTCAAGGTCGGTGGCATTCAACGCGATCCGTCGGTGATCGCCAGCCTGGCAGATACCGTCGCGCTCGCTCCCGCCTCTCGCTCTCAGTTCGCGCTGTGGGCGCAGTCGGCCAAAGCCCAGCTCGACGCGGCCGAGACCGTCAGCCAAGCGGGTACCGGCTTCGAGTGAGATCGGTCTTCCAGCACCTTGCCCAGCTGATGCCGATGAAGCCCGCCGATGCGGGCTTTTTCTTGGGTGGAGTGCGGCACCGTGGCTGAACGGTTCATCGGCTTGATGTCCGGCACGTCCCTCGACGGGGTCGATGGCGTACTGGTCGAGTTCGCTGACGCCGAAGATCGGCTGTCGATCAACGTACTCGGTCACGTGCACCGTGCTTTCTCACCCGCGTTCGCCCGCGAACTGCTGTTGCTCAACACACCCGGTGCGAACGAGTTGCATCGTGCCGCCTTGGCGGGAAACGCCCTGGCGACCCTCTGCGGGGACGTGGTCAACGCGTTGTTGGAGAGCGCTCGCATCGCGCCGTCGGCGGTCACCGCGATCGGCGCACATGGGCAGACGGTTCGCCACTGTCCGGGCGAATTCGACGGCATCGGCTACACCCTGCAGCTCAACAACCCGGCGCTGCTGGCCGAGCGCACGGGCATCGATGTCGTAGCCGACTTCCGATCCAGGGACGTGGCGGCCGGCGGCCAGGGTGCGCCGCTGGTGCCGGCCTTCCACCGAGCGGCATTCGGCCGTCCGGATGAGACCGTTGCCGTGCTCAACATCGGCGGGATGAGCAACCTGTCGGTGCTGGCCACCGACGGCCGCACGACCGGCTTCGACTGCGGCCCCGGCAACGCACTGATGGATCACTGGTGTGCGGTTCATCGTGGCGAACCGTACGACCCGGGTGGCGTGTGGGCGTCTTCCGGGTCGGTCGACCCGAACCTGCTGCGCTCACTGCAAAGCGAACCGTATTTCGCACTGCCGCCACCCAAGAGCACCGGCCGCGATCTGTTCAATCCCGTCTGGCTTGAGCGACACCTGGACGAAGTCGCCCGCAGCTCGGCCCTTTCCTCACAGGATGTTCAGGCCAGCCTCGCCGAACTCACCGCGTGGTGCTGCGAGCAATCGACGCTGCGACACGCACCGCAAGCCACTCGGCTGCTGGTCTGCGGTGGCGGGGCCTGCAACACCCACCTGATGCGCCGCCTGGCCGTCCGGCTTCCCTGGCTGGCGGTCGAGACGACGGCACAACATGGACTCCCGGTCGAGCAGGTGGAGGCGGTGGCATTCGCTTGGCTGGCCCGCGCGTGGACGCAGCGCCGTTCCGGCAACCTGCCAGCAGCGACCGGGGCGTCGGGTGAGCGGGTGCTCGGCGCCCTGTACCCGGCCGGCTGAACTCGACAGAAATCAGAAATGGAAACGCCGCCCTCGGGCGGCGTCCATCGATGGACCGACGGCCCAGACCAGTCAGACCGAGAAGCTGGAACCGCAACCGCAGGTGGTCGTCGCGTTCGGATTGCGAATCACGAACTGGGCACCTTGGAGGTCGTCCTTGTAGTCGATCTCGGCGCCCATCAGGTACTGCAGACTCATCGCGTCGATCAGCAGCGTGACACCGTTCTTGTCCATGCGCGTGTCGTCCTCGTTCAGCACTTCATCGAACGTGAAACCGTACTGAAAGCCGGAGCAACCGCCGCCCTGAACGAACACCCTCAACTTCAGGTCGGGGTTGCCTTCTTCATCGACAAGCTCCTTGACCTTGGCGGCTGCGCTGTCGGTGAAAACCAGGGGCGCAGGCGGCTCGTCCTGAGGAGCGGCGAGAGGGTTGTGTTCTGCGGCTGCATTCATTTTTCAATCCTGAGTAGAGTCGTCTGACTTTCGAGATTATGGCTGCGGAGCCCGGATAACGAAAAGGCCGCTCGAGAGCGGCCTTTTCGCATGCAGGGCATTGAAGATCAACGCTTGCTGAACTGCTTGCGTCGACGTGCACCGTGGAAGCCGACCTTCTTGCGCTCGACTTCACGCGCGTCACGGGTCACGAACCCGGCACGGCTGAGTTCGGGCTTCAGCGTCGCGTCGTAATCGATGAGGGCGCGTGTGATGCCATGACGCACCGCACCGGCCTGACCCGATTCACCGCCACCGTGGACGTTCACCTTGACGTCGAAAGCCGCGTCGTTCGCGGTCAGCATCAGCGGCTGCTTGACGATCATGATGGACGTCTGCCGACCGAAATACTCATCGACGGTCTTGCCGTTGACGAGGATTTGTCCGGTGCCCTTCTTCATGAAGACGCGCGCGACGGACGACTTGCGACGGCCTGTCCCGTAGTTCCAGTTACCAATCATCAGTGTCCCCTTAGATTTCGAGCGGCTTGGGCTGCTGCGCGGTGTGCGGATGCGTGCCGCCCGCGTACACCTTCAGCTTCTTGACCATCGCATAGCCCAGAGGACCCTTGGGCAGCATGCCCTTGACGGCCTTCTCGAGCGCGCGTCCAGGATGCTTGGCTTGCATGTCCTTGAACTTCGTCGCGATGATGCCGCCTGGGTAACCGGTGTGACGGTAGTACACCTTGTCATTGGCTTTGTTGCCCGTGACACGGATTTTGTCGGCGTTGACGATGACGATGAAATCGCCTGTATCGACGTGAGGCGTGTAAATGGCCTTGTGCTTTCCGCGCAGACGGAGGGCGACTTCACTGGCCACCCTTCCGAGGACCTTGTCGGTCGCGTCGATCACAAACCACTCATGCGTCACCTCGGCCGGCTTGGCACTGAAGGTCTTCATGGTTAATCCAATATGAGAAATCAGCCACAGGGGATCACCGAGGAATTTCGCTGATCCGGATCGCCGTTGGAACCGCTTCTTGAGATGGCGGCCTCTCGGGCGCTTTTTGCGCGCTGAGGCGGGAAACTGCACCCCGCACCGCGCCAACCGACCTGATGGCTTCTATTTCAGGTCAGCCCGCGAGTGTAGCAGAGAGCCGGGCGACCGGGTCGGGGCACTCAGCGGCGGCGCGCCAGATCGCGTCGCGTGCCGGCAACGGTGGTCCGAACGCAGAAAGCGGACCCCGGCGTGCATTTTTCGCTCCACACGGCTTTAGCATCTGCCGAAAGTGCGTCATCGGCGCGACGCGCCACCCCGCTCTCACCCAACCCCTGCAGCCCCGTGACTTCGACGAATCCGCTCTTCCTGATGATCGCCATCGGTGTGGCGGGCGCGGTGCTGGGCGGGCTGGTGGCCTGGGCATGGCGGTCGCCCCGGGATCCGGTTCAGCCGCTGCCGACTTCATGGGCGATCTCCCCGCGGCCGGTCTTCAACGCCAGCGAGCGCCGACTCTACCGCCAGCTCAAGGACGCCTTTCCGCAGCATGTCGTGATGCCCAAGCTGCCGCTGGTCCGGCTGTGCCAGCCCGACGACCGGAACCAGGTCGATTACTGGTACGACCTGCTCGGATCGACGCATGCGACGTTCACCATATGCAGCTCGAACGGCAAGGCCCTGCTGGCGATTGATCTCGAAAGCCGCCGCGCGCGCCCCAAGCGCAACCTCGAGATCAAGGAGGCCGTGCTGAATGCCTGCCAGATCAAGTACTTCAGCCTCGCAGCCGATGGCATGCCCACCATCGCGGCCCTTCGTCTGCTGCTGCCGACACAGGAAGCCGAGACCACCCCGGCGCTGTCGAAACATGCGGCGGCCGCCTTGCCCACAGCCTCAGCCGGTGATCCGCGGGCCGCCTCCGAGGGGGTTCGCCCTACGGAGGCGGCCGGCCGCTGGCACGACCCGAACGTGTTCACCCAGGATTCGTTCTTCGCGCCCGACAGCCGGCTGGACGCCGAAAACGACACCGAGGCGCGCCCGACGCCGGCAGATGCGCAGACGGACGCCGATCGACACAGCGACCTCGGTGGCGTCGTGGTCGATGACGACGGCCTGCTTGCGCCGGAGCCATCCTCGGCCTCCGGCGCAGGGGTCCGTTGACCGACCGCTTACGATCGCCGAGTGCATTCATCTCCATCACACGACCCCACCCAGCAAACTCCCTTTTCCGGACTGACGCCTGCGGTCGTGCTCGACGCGATGGACAGCGTGGGCTTGTACGGCGACGGTCGGATCTTTCAGCTCAACTCCTATGAGAACCGGGTCTTCCAGGTTTTCCTGAGCGATGGCCGCGCGGTGGTGACCAAGTTCTACCGCCCGAACCGCTGGACCGACGCGCAGATCCTGGAAGAGCATTCGTTCTCGGCCGAACTGGCCGCGGAAGAAATCCCGATCGCGGCCCCGTGGGCACTGGAGGTCGACCGCGAATCGCCAATGCAGGCCACGCTGATCGGCGACCCTGCCACCCTGGCACGGATCACCACCCCGGGCGGGGACTACCGATTCGCCGTCACCGAGCGCAAAGCCGGCCGGGCGCCCGAACTCGAGCACCCGGACACGCTGGAGTGGATCGGCCGCTTCATCGGCCGGATGCACGCCGTGGGCGCGCGCCAACCCTTCGCGGTCCGGCGCGGCCTGACGATGGACGAGTTCGGCTGGGGCTGCCGGGACTGGCTGCTCGAGCACGGCAACATTCCGCCGGAAATCGCGCCGCAATGGAAATCGGCCGTCGACGCCGCGCTGGCGCTGGCCCAGCAGAGCTTCGAGCGCGTTCCCGACATTGCCAACATCCGCCTGCACGGCGACTGCCACGCGGGCAATGTGCTGTGGACGGACGCCGGCCCGCACTTCGTCGATCTCGACGACTGCCTGACCGGCCCGGCCGTGCAGGACCTGTGGATGTTGCTGTCCGGCGATCCTGCAGCAGCCCGCGTGCAGCTGAGGTCGTTGCTGACCGGCTACGAGCAGTTCATGGACTTCGACGACCGCCAGCTCGCGCTGATCGAGCCGCTGCGCACCCTGCGGATGGTCCACCAGAGCGCCTGGCTGGCCAAGCGCTGGTCGGACCCGGCGTTCCCGCCGAGTTTCCCGTGGTTCGCCAGCGGCGCCTACTGGCAGCAGTCAGCTCAGCAGCTGATGCAGCAGGTCGAGCAGGGTTAGCGAAGCAATCGGCCCGTCCGCGCCATGCGCGGACAGCTTCGGTGCTTCCTCAGGCCAGCAGCAGGCTGTTGACGCGCCGCACGTAGGCGGCCGGATCCTCGAGGTGCCCGCCCTCGGCCAGCACGGCCTGATCGAACAGGATGTGGGCTAGGTCATCGAAGTGCGCGCCCTGGTCGAGCCGGCTGACCAGCGCGTGCTGGGCATTCACTTCGAGGATGGGCTTCGATGACGGCACGTCGGACTGTCCCGACTGCTTCAGCAGCCGCGACAGGTGGCCGCTCATGTCGTTTTCTTCGACGACCAGACAGGCCGGAGACTCGACCAGACGCGTCGTGACACGCACGTCCTTGGCGCGATCCTTCAGCGTTTCCTTCAGGCGGTCGAGCACCGGCTTGAACGCCGCCGAGGCTTCTTCCGCCTGCTTCTTTTCTTCCTCGTCCTGCAGCGCGCCCAGGTCGACGGCGCCCTTGGCCACGCTCTGCAGCGACTTGCCGTCGAACTCGTGCAGGTGGCTCAACATCCACTCGTCGACGCGGTCCGTCAGCAGCAGCACCTCGATGCCCTTCTTGCGGTAGATCTCGAGTTGCGGGCTGCCCTTGGCGGCGGCCAGGCTGTCGGCGGTGATGTAGTAGATGACCTCCTGCCCGTCCTTCATGCGGCTCAGGTAATCGGCGAACGAAACGCCCGTATCGGCATGAGTCGACGCGAAGCGAAGCAGCTTGGCCAGCCGCTCGACGTTGGCGTGGTCCTCGCCGACGCCCTCCTTCAGCAACGTGCCGAAATCCTTCCAGAACGCAGCGTACTTCGCGCGCTCGGCCGCGTCTTCGCTGTTGGCCAGCCCTTCCAGCATGCTCAGCACGCGCTTGGTCGAGCCCTCGCGGATCGCGCGCACGTCGCGGCTTTCCTGCAGCAGTTCGCGGCTCACGTTCAGCGGCAGGTCGGCGCTGTCGATCACGCCCTTGACGAAGCGCAGGTACACCGGCATCAGCGCCTCGGCGTCGTCCATGATGAAGACGCGCTTGACGTAGAGCTTCACGCCGCCGCGCTTGTCGCGGTTCCACAGATCGAATGGCGCCTTGGCCGGGATGTAGAGCAGTTGCGTGTAGTCGCTGCGACCCTCGACGCGGTTGTGCGTGTAGGCCAGAGGCGCTTCGGTGTCGTAGCTGATCTGCTTGTAGAACTCGGCGTACTGCTCTTCGGTGATGTCGCTCTTGCTGCGCGTCCACAGCGCGGCGGCCTTGTTGACCGGCGCCCATTCGTCGCGTTTGACCTGCTTGGCCGCCTCGGCGTCCCACTCTTCCTTCTGCATCAAGATCGGCAGCGACACGTGGTCGGAGTACTTGCCGATGATCGATTTGAGCTTCCAGCCGCTCAGGAACTCTTCTTCGCCGTCGCGCAGGTGCAGGATCACCGAGGTACCGCGTTCGCCACGGACGATCGGTTCGATCTCGAAATCGCCGGTGCCTTCGGAGCTCCAGCGCACGCCTTCCTCGGGCTTCGCGCCGGCGCGACGCGATTCGACGGTGATGCGGTCGGCCACGATGAAGCCGCTGTAGAAGCCGACGCCGAACTGGCCGATCAGCTGCGCATCCTTCTTCTGGTCGCCGTCGAGCTTGGCCATGAACTCGCGGGTGCCGCTCTTGGCGATCGTGCCCAGGTTGGCCACCGCCTCTTCGGCGCTGAGACCGATGCCGTTGTCGCGGATCGTCAGCGTCTTCGCGTCGGCGTCGTAACTGACGCGCACTTCCAGGTTCGGCGCGTCCTCGTACAGCTCGGGCTGGTTCAGCGCCTCGAAGCGCAGCTTGTCGCAGGCATCGGACGCGTTGGAAATCAACTCGCGCAGGAAGATTTCCTTGTTCGAGTACAGCGAGTGCGTGACGAGGTGCAGGATCTGCTTGACCTCGGCCTGGAAGGAGAGTGTTTGTTTGGTCATGGTCGCTTTGGAAAGTGATCTCTGATGGCAAGCGGGAGAACGTGGAACCGCGACGGGCTTTTCCCACGCAAGATCGTGGATATGGGGGCCGCCCCCGGCGGTTCAAGACCCGGCCACGCCCAGGGTGAACAGCAAGACAAAGCCCACGGCCGCGGCCACCAGCAGAAAGGGCAGCGAGTACAGGTGAAAGATCAGCCAGGCGCGGGAGTCGTTCGCCATCCGCAACGCGATCAGGTTGGCCAGCGACCCGACCATCCAGCCGAAACCGCCGACGTTGACGGCGTAGGCCATGACCCGCCAGTCTCGCGAATACTCGGCCAGCGCGATCGCCGCCGGCACGTTGCTGACCAGCTGCGAGGCGCCGATGCCGGCCCCGTACAGCCGCATCGGGTCGGCCAGCCCCAGCCCGCTGATCGCTGTCTGCACGGCATCGAGTCCGGCGACCAGCCGCAAATCGACGAACATCAGCACGAATACCAGCAGCAAGCCCCAGTCGACGCGGGCCAGCACGCGCGGTCGCAGGCCGGCCACCACGGTGGTCACCGCCGCGCAGGCCCAGGCTGCGTCGCCGCGGTCGGTCAGCACCAGGAACGGCAGGTACATCGCCAGCGCGACCCACAGCAAGGGCCGATCGAGCGGCGTGTCGGGCAACCGGTCTTCGACCTGCAGCGGCGTGTCGGCGAACACCAGCGCCGTCAGCACCAGCAGCAGGATCGACAACACGGCGACCAACGGCGCCATGTGCCAGGTGAACTCGGCGAACGACGAGCCGGACAGCTGCCACAGGAACAGGTTCTGCGGGTTGCCGATCGGCGTCAGCGCCGAGCCGGCGTTGACCGCCAACGCCTCGAAGACGACCAGCCGTGTCGCCGGCAACGGGGCGATGCGGCACAGGCCCAGCGTCAGCGGCACCACGACGAACAGCGCCACGTCGTTGGTCAGCACCGTAGACAAGATGGCTGCGGCACACACCAGCCACAGCGCCGCCACGCGCTCGGTCGACATGCGCCGGACCAGCAGATGCCCGAGCCGGCCCAGCGCGCCAGACGATTCGACCGCCTGCGTCAGCACCAGCAGCCCGGCCAGCGCAGCAATCGTCGCCCAGTCGACGAGCCTCGGGTAAGCGGGGATCTTCTGCGGTTGCGCCACCGCGAGGCCTGCCAGAACCAGCAGCAGGATCCAGAAAAAGCGGTCCCTTTTTAGCGCGACCAGCGAGGAAAACCAGGGCGTCGGCGAGGTGGCTGGCGACGACGGCTCAGCCATGCAGCAGCACGGCGTCCCACGCCTGGGCGACCTGGAACTGCTCGCCCAGCCCGTCGATGCCGAGGCGCATCGTGTCGCCCGCCTTCAGGAAGCTCGGCGGCTTGCGGCCCAGGCCGACGCCGGGCGGCGTGCCGGTGGTGATCAGGTCGCCCGGGTTCAGCGTCATGAAGCGGCTGATGTAGCTGACCAGTTGCGCCACGCCGAACACCATCGTCGAGCTGCGGCCGGTCTGCGCCCGCTGTCCGTTGACGTCGAGCCACAGGCCGAGCGCCTGCGGGTCGGGCACCTCGTCGGTCGTCACCAGCCATGGGCCGACCGGGCCGAAGGTGTCGCAGCACTTGCCCTTGTCCCAGGTGCCACCGCGCTCGAGCTGGAACTCGCGCTCGGAGATGTCGTTGACGATGCAGTAGCCGGCGACGTGGGCCAGCGCCGCCTCCTCGCTGACGTAGCGGGCGCGGGTGCCGATGACGACGCCGAGTTCGACCTCCCAGTCGGTCTTCACCGAGCCCCTTGGAATCAGCACCGCGTCGTTCGGTCCGCACAGGCAGCTCGTCGCCTTCATGAAGAGCACCGGCTCGGCAGGCACCGGCAGACCCGATTCGGCCGCGTGGTCGGCGTAGTTGAGCCCAACCCCGACGAATTTGGTGCAGCCACCGTAAGGCACACCAATGCGTCCGGGGTCAATCGCAGGCAAGGTGGCCGGGTCGATGTCGCGCAGGCGTTGCAGGCTGTGCGGCGACAAGGTCGCCGGAACGATGTCAGGCAGAACCCCGGACAGATCTCGAACCACCCCGCGTGCATCGACAAGGGCGGGCTTCTCGTACCCCATCGGGCCGTGGCGCATCAGCTTCATGACTGGGTAGAGCGAGTGAACGGTGCAGCGATTTTCGGACCAGTTTTGCCGCCTCGGCTTTCTCAAGCCCTTTCGAATCAATCGGCAATTACCATCCAATCAGATGGTATTCGGATGGTGATAGGATGGCCCAATGAAATCAACGTCTGTCGCCTCACTTTCGGCTGCACCGTCCGACCCGAAGAAACGGCCCAGCGCCGAGCAAGCGCCGGGCGCCGGTGGCCGGAACGTCAAGACACCCGATTCGGAGAAGATCACCATCAACCTCGGCCATGTCGATCTCGGGCAGGTCGACCTGCTGGTCAACGAGGGCTTCTACGGCAACCGCACCGATTTCATTCGCACCGCCATCCGCAACCAGCTGACACAGCACGCCGATGCGCTGAAGCAGGTCGTGGCCCGCAAGATGTTCGTGTTCGGCATTCAGCACATCAGCCGCCACGACCTGGAGCAACTCCAGGAGGCGAGACAGAAACTGACCTTGCGAGTGGTCGGCCTCGCCACCATCGCAACGGACGTGACGCCCGAGCTGGCATTGGCCACGATCGACACACTGGAGGTGCTGGGCGCGCTGCATGCCAGTTCCGCAGTCAAGCAGGCGCTGGCAACACGAATCCAATGATCCCGCGCACCAGCCACACGCCAGACGCCAATTCCCGCTGATTCTTCCGCCCACACCCGAAAGCCGCCATGTCCACCACATTCCAACGCTGGATGAAAGAAGTGACAAGACTGACCCGGTCAGGACGTCTCGCGGAAGCCACTGCGGCGATCCAGCGCGCACTGGGCCGGAAACTGAATCCGCTGGCAGCCCAGCGCACTGCGCAGAGCCCTCTGGCCGCGGTCGATAGGTGCATGAAGGAACTCGGCCCCCAAGCTGAACAGGTCGAACGCGCACAGCCTGACGTCGACGGATCAATCCAGACCGGCGAACACAGCGAAGGTGGATTGACGCGCAGCTACCTGCTTTACCTGCCACCCACGCAATCTTCGCAACGTGCGGGACTGCCGATGCCACTGGTCGTGATGCTGCACGGCTGCACGCAAGATCCGGCAGACTTTGCGGCTGGGACCGACATGAACTCGCTGGCCCGCGAACAGGGATTTGCCGTGCTCTACCCGGCTCAGGCGCAAAGCGCGAACCCGTCGCGTTGCTGGAACTGGTTCAAGCACAACCACCAGCGACGCGGCAGCGGCGAAGCGGCCGTGCTCGCTGGCATGACGCGGGCGGTGATGGCCGAGCACCATCTCGACCCTCGCCGCGTGTACGTCGCCGGGCTGTCGGCAGGTGGCGCGATGGCGGCCATCCTCGGTCGGGCCTACCCGGACCTGTACGCGGCGGTCGGCATCCATTCCGGACTCGCCAGCGGGGCCGCGAACGACCTGATGTCGGCGCTGTCGGCGATGAAGCACGGGCCGGCCTCGCCGACTTCACCGCCTGCGCCCGCTCAAAGCGGTGAACCTGGCGGGACGGACCACGGAATCTCGACGTCCATCGGCCCCGTGCCGACGATAGTGTTCCACGGAGACGGCGATGCAGTCGTGCATCCTGGCAATGGAACACAGGCGATCGCGGTAGCGATCGGACAGACCGCCCGCAATGACACGGTCAGTGCGAATCCGCGTGTCGAAGCGGGCGAGTCGCGGGGCGGGCGGCGCTACACCCGCACCACGCACCCGGGGCCAGAAGGCACGCCAGCGCAAGCAGAACACTGGGTCGTGCACGGCGGCGGGCACGCCTGGTCTGGCGGCAAGGAACGAGGCTCGTACACCGACCCGAGCGGACCGGATGCGACGCGCGAGATGTGGCGCTTCTTCTGCACCCATGCACGGACCGAGACCCCGATTCGCCAAGGTTGAATCCGGCTGTGCCTATCCCGCGCAGCGCAGCGCAGCGCAGGAAAATTACGCCTCGTTATCGATGTTGCCGAGGTGCCGCCATGAGTCGTTCGGGTTCCAGTCTGGGTTCAGTGGCTGGAACAGGCCGAACGTGAACAGGAAAAGCGCGGCGATCTGCTGCTGATCGGCGCTGGGTCTGAAGCCCGGCGTGAATGTGGCCGACCTGGGCTCGACACCGACTGCGACTCACGCCACACGACGCCGCTGGTCAAGCCACAGGGCAACGTTGAGATCGACGCGATGCCCGCAACCGCGCAGCCGTGTTTCGTACGCAGCGCAGAATTCACGGTCTTGTACGAGGCCTTCCTGAACCGAAAGGATTGAGCATGCTGGCGATCATTGGCGGTACCGGCCTCTACGAACTGCCGGGCATGGTGATCGAGTCCCATCTCGACGAGTCGACGCCGTTCGGAACACCCTCAGGCGTGATCAGCCAGGGCCGCATCGGCAACCATCGCGTGCTGTTCCTTGCGCGCCATGGAGCGGGGCACCGGCTGCTGCCGCACGAGGTCAACTATCGAGCCAACATCTATGCGCTCAAGCGCGCGGGAGCGACACAGATCCTCGGCTTCTCCGCAGTCGGGAGCCTGTCCGAACCGATCGCGCCAGGACACCTCGCGATGCCGAACCAGTACGTCGACTGGACCAAGGGGATGCGCCAGCACACCTTCTTCGGCAACGGCGTGGCCGCCCATGTCTCGACAGCCCGGCCGGTCAGCGCCGCGCTGATCGATTGGGTCGAGGAAGGTGTCAAGCGGCATGCCGTCAGCCACCCCGGAAGCGCACCGATCACCTTGCACCGCGACGTGACCTATGCCTGCGTCGAAGGCCCGCGGCTGGGTACGCGGGCAGAGAGCCTGTTTCTGCGAGGTGCAGGTTGCCAGCTGGTCGGCATGACCAATGTGCCGGAGGTGTTCCTGGCACGTGAGGCACAGATGGGCTACGCCACCATCGGCATCGTGACCGACTACGACTGCTGGATGGACGACCCCAGCAAGCATGTCACGGTGAGTTCGATCTTCGCGCTGTACCGCGAGAGCATTGCGGCCGCTCGGGCGCTGCTGGAGACCTTGCTTGCCGGCCCGCTTCCCACGCCCGAGGCCGACATCCGGAATGCCCTCGAGCATGCGCTGATGGCACCCGAAGACGAACTGACGGATGCACAGCGCGAATGGCTCAAGACCCTGCGCCTTTGAATTCGACGGCAGAGCCGGACGGGGCGATGCACGCCAGCCTGTCTCGGGGGGACTACCTCGCAGCACTCACCGTCGTCGTCATCTGGGGTCTGAACTTCGTCGTGATGAAGGTGGCGCTGACGACGCTGAGCCCGATGATGCTCGGCGCCCTCCGCTTCGCGTTGGCGTCGATCCCATTGCTGTGGTTCGTTCCACGGCCCCGCGTTCCCTGGCGCTTCGTCGTGGCTTACGGTCTGCTGCAAGGGCTGGGCCAGTTCGGGCTGCTCTTCACGGCGCTGCGCTACGGCATGCCGGCCGGACTGGGATCGATGGTGCTGCAGACGCAAGTGTTCTTTACGGTGCTGCTTGCCGTTCCGGTGCTGGGCGAACGCGCGAGGCTGCATCAATGGTTGGGCCTGCTGGTCGCCGGAGGCGGCCTCGCACTGATAGCGTCCGGGCACGGCACAGGACCGCGCGACATGACGCTGCTCGGATTCGTGTTGACGGTCGCAGCGGCACTCTCATGGGCCGGGTCCAACCTGTTGACTCGGCTGATGGGACGCGTCTCGTCGCGCTATGACCCCTTCCAATTCATCGTCTGGAGCAGCCTGGTTCCGGTGCTGCCGTTCCTGTTGATTGCGGTGTGGCTGGACGGCGCCGACGCGAGCTGGCAATCGGTGGTGACGATGGGCGCGCGTGAGGTGATGGCCGTGACCTACCTCTCACTGCTGGCGACGCTGGTCGGCTATTCGCTGTGGACCCGACTCTTCCAGCGACATGCGGCCGCCCGCGTCGCACCGTTCTCGATGCTCGTACCGGTGATCGGACTCTGGGCCGCCTCGTTTTTCCTGGATGAGCGACTGCGGGGCGCTCAGTGGGCTGGCGTGGCTTGCGTACTGCTGGGCTTGGCGGTCAACCAGTTTGGCGCTTCATTGACGAAAACCGTCTTTCGAGACACTGGCCGTTGAACACACGATCAATCGCGAGACCGCAAATGCGTCTTCAAAGCTGCACGGCGCGGCTCTCCGCCAGGTCGGCCGAAAGATTTGCAACCCGCTGGCGATCGTTCACGATCCACTCTCGGGCCTTGCACATCGAGAACATCAGTGCCTCGTCGGCCGTCTTCCACCGGTGACCACACGCCAAGCATTCATCGCGGAACACCTCGCGCGCATTCACTCCAGCCCCCTGCATGCGGCTCACGACCACTGCGGCGATGTACCCGTCCCCCCGCGGCGCATCGAGCGCTCCGGCATAGATGCGGTATTCACCGTCCACTCGTTCATTGAATTGCATGATCCTCTCCCCACCGATCGGTCCGACCGGATCGGCGAATCATCGTTTCGATGGGCAATCGGGAAAATCCATCTGGGGATGGCCCTCTTTGGAGGGATCACGCTCTCTGCTCGAACCTGGTGTGCATGGGGACGACACGGAGACGGGGCGGGTCTGCGGGGTCACGCGCCTGCGACCCGCTGCGCAAGATGGGCGAGTGACACTTGCTCCTGGTCGACCAGGATCAGGCACAGATCCCCGGGTTCGAGTCGGTCGAGCGCCCGGTCAATGGCAATGAACTCGCCCCGGATTTCATCGACCTGACGACAACGCCTGGCGCCAGCCAGTCCGTCGCGCAGCAGCTTGAGCACCTCGCCGTCTGCCCGGCCTCGCTGGCACGCGTCCTGGAACAACAACACCTCATCGAAGGCGTCCCCGAGGATCTGCGTCTGTTCGCGGATGTCTTCGTCTCGACGGTCACCGGCACCACTGATGACGACAGAGCGCCGCTTCGCAGGCATTGCATCGACAGCGGCGACCAGTGCGCGCATCGCGTCCGGGTTGTGCCCGTAATCGGCGATCACGGTCGCACCGCGAAAGCTCATCACGTTGAATCGACCGGGAACGTTGTCGGTATCGCCGGAAAAGCTCGCCAGCCCACGCCGCACGGCGTCCCAGGCCAGCCCGACACCCCATGCCGCAGCCATCGCGGCCATCACGTTCTCGACCTGGAAGCGGATCGCACCATTGCGAGTCAGCGGCACATCGCGCAGGGCGACGCGCTCGCGCCATGCGCCCTGTGCAGCGACGAGCCATTCCCCTTCGACGCATACCGTGCGGTTCCCCTGCGCGCGGTGCGTGACCATCACCGGGTGCTGGCGGTCTGAGGCGAAATAAATGACCTCGCCGGGGCAGTTGGAGGCCATCGCGACGACGTTCGGATCGGTGGCGTTCAGCACAGCGAACCCAGTTGGCGCGACGTTCCGCACGATCACCCGTTTGAGCACCGCCAGGTCCTCGACGGTGGTGATGTAGTTCAGGCCGAGGTGGTCGCCACTGCCGATGTTGGTGACCACCGCCACCTGGCAGCGGTCGAAGCCGAGCCCCTCGCGCAGCACGCCCCCGCGTGCCGTCTCGAACACGGCCGCATCGACATCAGGGTGCATCAGCACATTGCGCGCACTCTTCGGGCCGCTGCAGTCCCCGCTGTCGATCTGCCTGCCTTCGACGTAGACACCGTCCGTGTTGGTCATGCCGACCCGCAAGCCGCTGGTGGAAAACAGGTGTGCGATCAACCGTGCGGTGGTCGTCTTGCCGTTGGTGCCGGTGACTGCGACCACCGGGATGCGGCCATCGTCTCCGTGCGCATACAGGTTCGCGATCATCGCGTCGCCGACGGGTCGACCCTTCCCATACGACGGCGACAGGTGCATGCGCAGGCCCGGCGCAGCATTGACTTCGACGACCCCACCGCCTTGCTCTTCCAGCGGACGCAACACGCTTTCGCACACCACGTCGACGCCGCAGATGTGCAGCCCGACCGTCTGCGCCGCAGTCACCGCACGAGCTGCCATTTCGGGGTGCACGCTGTCGGTCACGTCGGTGGCGGAACCACCGGTGCTCAGGTTGGCGTTGTTGCGCAACACGACACGTCGGCCCTTGTCTGGTACCGAGTCAGGCACCAGCCCCTGCTCGCCGAGGCGCGCAACGGCGATGTCATCGAATCGAATCTTCGTCAACGCGGTCGAGTGCCCGTCACCTCGCTTCGGATCGGCATTGACCAGCTCAACCAGCTGCCGCACGGTGTGCTCGCCATCGCCCAAGACCTGGGGCGGATCGCGTCGTGCCGCCGCAACCATGCGGTCGCCCACCACCAGCAGCCGATAGTCGCTGCCGGGCAGGAAGCGCTCGACCATCACCTCGCCAATGTCGGCGGCGATGCGATAGGCGCTCTCGAGGTGCTCGCGGTTCACGATGTTGACGGTGACGCCCTTGCCCTGGTTGCCGTCCTGCGGCTTGACGACAACCGGCAGGCCGATCTCGAGAGCAACTGCCCAGGCTTCGTCTACGCTGGACACCGGGCGTCCGTACGGCACCGGCACGCCAGCCGCCAGCAGCAGCGTCTTGGTCAGGTCCTTGTCCTGGGCGATGGCCTCGGCAACGGCGCTGGTGGCATCGACCTCCGCCGCCTGGATGCGCCGCTGACGTGAGCCCCATCCGAACTGCACCAGACTCCCCTGCGTCAGCCGCCGCCACGGAATGCCGCGCGCCGCTGCGGCATCGACGATGGCGCCGGTACTCGGGCCCAGGCGAACGTCTTCATGCGTTTCGTGCAGAAGGGCGATGGCTGCATTCAAGTCATACGGGAGATCGTGGACGGCGGCTTTGATCAGCTCCTGTGCAAGATCGAGCGCCTGTCGGCCCACCTCTTCTTCGCTGTATTCGACGACCACCTGGTAGACACCCGGATCGACCGTGGCTGACGTGCGGCTGAAAGTCACCGGACAACCGGCCTGCGCCTGCAAAGCCAGGGCCGCCACTTCGAGGACATGCGCGAGCGACATCGGCCGCTGCTGGCTGGCGGCATGCAAGGAACCGATGGCCGGAAAGCGTGCTCGCACACGGGCCTCAAACCCAGAAATGTTGTCCAGGACGCATTCTGGCGCTGCGCAAGAAACGACCGCTTCGATGGCGGTGTGCCGGGTCCACAGATTGGGTCCACGCAACGCACGGACGCGGGAGACATTCATCGACGATGCTTTCTGCTGACTTGAGAGCGGAAAAATCAAGCGGCGGAGACGGCCGTCGCCGTGACGGCCGCACTGGCCGCATTCACCGACGGGGAAGTCAGCGCCGGACCGGGGGGAACCATCACACCGGTCATGACCACGACAGGAAAGGTCTCGATGCCTGCAGCCATCAACTCGGGCGAGATGCCCATCGCCCAGGCCGTTGCAACCGACGCCAGCAACACGTCAATGGGATCGGCGGCGGGCACCTTCGGATTCACCGACGCCGCGAACCGGCGGCTGGCGTACAGGACGTTCGTGCAACGTGTTTCGACCGCCCCGCTCGCCAGAACGGCCCAACTGTCGCGCAAGAAGGCGATCCGGCCGCCAGCGGCGTGGTGCGCGACCAGCGCTTCGTTCGCCTCGTCACGCGCATACAGGATGACCTCGCCATCGCACAGCGACGCCATGTCGGCAATGCGCGGATCACCTGCATTCAGCACCGCAACGCCACTGGACATCACCACATCGACCTGCGTACGCAGCACCTTCACCAGTTGGTCGGATTCGTGCACGTCGTGCGCAGCCAAGGCCGCAGCATCGTTGCCGTTCAGCGACAGATCGGTGACGATGCCGACGTGGCAGCGGTCGTAGGCCAGACCGTCGTCGAGTATCGACGAAGCGCCGTTTTCGATCACCACCGAGTCAACGGAGCGATTGAGCAGCAGGCGGTGACCCGCGTCCCAGCGCACGCCGTCGCTGCGGTCAATCTGCCGACTGCCCAGGAACAATCCATCACGGCAGGCCAGGCCGACACGCCGACCGCTCAGGTGCAGCAACCAGGCCACCAGACGCGCGATCGTGTGCGTGCCCAGCGATCCGGCGATGCCAACGATGTCGATGCGACCATCGTCGTCCGCAGGAAACAGGTGATCGACGATGGCCTGGCCCACCGGGCGCGGCATGCCGTCGGCCGGCTTCAGGTGCATCAACAGGCCCGGCCCGGCGTTGACCTCGACGATCGCGCCACCTTGCACGTGCAGTGGCTTCGAGATGTCCTCGGCCACCACATCGATGCCTGCGATGTCAAGACCGACCACTCGGGCGGCCAGCGACACCTGGTGCGCGACCTCGGGGTGGACATCGTCGGTGCAGTCGATCGACACATTGCCGTTGCGCTGGATCAGCACCCGCCGCCCGGCCGCCGGCACATCGTGCGGACCCAGGCCCTGGCGCTGCAGGTCAAGCAGCACGGCACCGTCGACCGCGAGATCGATGCGCCCGAGCGGATGATCCTCGGTCAGTCCACGACGCGGGTCGGTGTTGATCTGCGCATCGATCAGTTCGGTCACGCTGGATCGACCGTCGCCATCGACCCACGCTGCTTCGCCGCGAGCCGCAGCGACCAGCCGGCCGCCGACCACCAGCAGTCGGTGTTCATGGCCACGGATGTAGCGCTCAACGATCACCTCGCTGCCTTCGGGCTCGGCCACCGCATAGGCCGCTTCGACGTCCTCGCGCGTCATCAGGTCCAGCGTGACGCCCCGGCCGTGGTTGCCGTCGGTCGGCTTGACGACGACCGGCAGGCCGATGTCCTGAGCTGCTTCCCAGGCCCCCTCGGCACTGGATACCACCTGGCCCTCGGGAACCGGAACGCCGCAGGACTTGAGCAGCGTCTTGGTCAGATCCTTGTCGCTGGCGATGCCTTCTGCGATCGCGCTGGTCTGTTCGGTCTCGGCGGTCCAGATGCGACGCTGCCGCGCGCCGTGACCCAGTTGCACCAGGTTGCCGGCGTTGAGGCGGATGTGCGGGATGCCACGTTCGGTGGCGGCAGCGACGATGCTCGCGGTGCTGGGGCCGAAATAGCAATCGTCGATCTTTTCTCGAACCTGTTCCACAGCGGCAGGCAGATCGAATAGAGCGCCGTTGATCGCCGACATCAACAACCGGTGACCAGCAGCGAGCGCTGCGCGGGCCACATGCTCATCGCGGGCGCGGAACACCATCCGGTAGACACCGCGTTTCGAGGTACTGCGGGTCTGGCCGAACCCGGTGGGCATGCCCGCCAGGTTCAGCAACTCGATCACCACGTGCTCCAGCACATGGCCGGCCCAGGTGCCCGTTTGCAGCCGCTCCAGAAAACCGCCGCGCTCGCCGGCACCGCAGTGGTGTTCGACCAACGCCGGAAGAAGCGCGACCAAGCGCTCGCTGAAACCGGGAAGCAGGTGGCTGGGATGGTCTTCCAACTCACCAAGGTCGAGCCAAGTCTCGAGCGCCGGGCGGTAGGTCCAGATGTTGGGTCCGCGCAGATACGTGGTGCGCAGCAACCGGATGTCTTCGAATGTCTTCATGTTTTTGTCGCGGTGGTCTCAGGGCAGGCCGCTCGGCGAGAATCTCGCACTCTGTTCGATGACGCGGCATGGCGGCCGTCGAATGGCGCAGAACTCATATGCAAAATTTCCATCCGGCTCAAGATCACCAAAACCAGTCCACGACAGTCGCGAACTCGGAGGCAGTTCCCCTCGAGTCCGACGAGAACGCGCTCGGAACGCTGCTGGTTGACTTGTCCGAGCAGTTGCGCTTCATCAGCGGCGAACTTGTCCTGACCGACCGACGCCTGCTGGCGCGCATGCTCCCAGCAGACCCCACCCGGGGGGACGACCCCGCGTGGATGAGTTGGCGACTGGACGGTCCGGCGGCTGACCGGCTGCGACTTCGACACACCGACCACGCCGGCGTCGGCGCCCTCGAATTGCACGACGACCAGCGCCGGCTGGCGATCTGGCGGTTCACGCTGACGCAGAACGTCCACGCATTGCGCTTGGTGACACTGTTCGAATTGCAGCAGGCCCGCCGCCCTTGGCGGGCGGGCGCAGGCACGGGCCACGCGACAGTTGACGCGTTGGCGCTGTGCCCATCCTGCAAGGCACCCCTGCCACCCGACAGCGAAGACTGTCCGGTGTGCAGCCGCGAGGTGCAGGCGGTGCCGTCGACGTGGGTTCTGCTGCGGCTGTGGCGCTTCGCCAGGCCCTACCGCAAGCCACTGGCCGGAGGTTTTGCGCTGACGCTGGCCTCGACTGCCGCCACGCTGGTGCCGCCCTACCTGGCGATTCCGCTGATGGACGACATCCTGATCCCGTTCCAGAACGGCAAGCAGATCGACCCGATGCACGTCCTGATCTACCTCGGCGGCCTGCTACTGGCGGCGCTGCTGGCCTGGGGACTGGGCTGGGCGCGCACCTACCTGCTGGCGCTGGTCAGCGAACGCATCGGCGCCGACCTGCGCACCGCGACCTTCGAGCACCTGCTGCAACTGTCGCTCGACTATTTCGGCGGCAAGCGCACTGGCGATCTGATGGCTCGCATCGGCAGTGAAACCGACCGCATCTGCGTCTTTCTGTCGCTGCATGCGCTCGATTTCGCCACCGACGTGCTGATGATCGTGATGACGGCTGTCATCTTGTTTTCGATCAACCCCTGGCTGGCGGTGGTCACGCTGCTGCCGCTGCCGTTCATCGGCTGGATGATCCACACGGTGCGCGACCGGCTGCGCACCGGCTTCGAGAAGATCGACCGGGTGTGGTCCGAGGTGACCAACGTGCTGGCCGACACCATCCCCGGCATCCGCGTCGTCAAGGCGTTCGCCCAGGAAGGCCGCGAAACGCAGCGTTTCAAGGCAGCCAACCAGAGCAACCTGCAAGTCAACGACCGGCTCAACAAGACCTGGTCGCTGTTCACGCCGACGGTGTCGCTGCTGACCGAGATCGGGCTGCTGGTGGTCTGGGCGTTCGGCATCTGGCAGGTGTCGAAGAACCAGATCACGGTCGGCGTGCTGACCGCCTTCATCGCCTACATCGGCCGCTTCTACGGCCGGCTCGACTCGATGAGCCGCATCGTCTCGGTGACGCAGAAGGCCGCGGCCGGCGCCAAGCGCATCTTCGACATCCTCGACCACGTCTCCAACGTGCCCGAGCCGGCGACGCCGGTGCCACTGACGAACCCGCGGGGCCGCATCGAGCTGAACGGCATCGGCTTTCGCTACGGCAACCGCTCGGTGATTCGCGGACTCGACCTCGACATCCGGCCCGGCGAGATGATCGGCCTGGTCGGCCACAGCGGCTCGGGCAAGAGCACGCTGGTGAACCTGATCTGCCGCTTCTACGACGTGACCGACGGCGCCATCAAGGTCGACGGCGTCGACATCCGCCGCTACGGCGTCGCCGACTACCGGCGTCACATCGGGCTGGTGCTGCAGGAGCCGTTCCTGTTCTTCGGCACGATCGCCGAGAACATCGCCTACGGCCGCCCCGACGCCAGCCGGCAGGACATCGTCGCCGCCGCCCGCGCCGCGCATGCGCACGAGTTCATCCTGCGCCTGCCGCAGGGCTACGACTCGCTGGTCGGCGAGCGCGGCCAGGGGCTGTCGGGCGGCGAGCGCCAGCGCATCAGCATCGCGCGTGCGCTGCTGATCGACCCGCGCATCCTGATCCTCGATGAGGCCACCTCGTCGGTCGACACCGAGACCGAAAAAGAGATCCAGAACGCGTTGGACAACCTGGTGCAGGGCCGAACGACGATCGCGATCGCGCACCGGCTGTCAACCCTGCGCAAGGCAGACCGGCTGGTCGTGATGGATCGCGGCCAGATCGTCGAGGTCGGTCCGCACGACGAACTGATCGCGCGGCGCGGCGCCTACTGGCGTCTGCACGAGGCACAGGTTCGGCAGGCCGCTGCCGACGACTGGGCTGCGGCATCCGACGGCGCCGACCCGCCGATTGCAGCGACAGCGGCCGGTCCATCGAGTCACGTAGAGCTACCAGCATGAGCAACGCGCCTCCTTTTCAACTCGAACGCAATGCCCACGGGCGCTTGCTTCTCACCACCCACGACGGCGTGTGCCACGACGGCGTGGTACCGGTGCGGGCGTTTCCGATTGCCGCCCCGAACGACGGCCTGTCGATGGTCGATACCGACGGACGCGAGGTGGCGTGGGTGGATACGCTTGATCAGTTGAACGCACCGCTGCGGACATTGATCGAGGAGGAACTGGCAAGTCGCGAGTTCACACCCGAAATTCTCCACATCGCTGCGGTGTCGACTTTTTCGACGCCAAGCATCTGGGAGGTTGATACCGACCGAGGCGTCACCCGCTTCGTGCTGAAAGGCGAGGAGGACATCCGGCGCCTGAACGATGGCGCGCTTTGGATATCGGACAGCCACGGAATCCAGTTCGTCGTGCGCGACCGGCGGGCACTGGACCGGCGCTCTCGCCGGCTGCTCGAACGCTTTCTGTGAGCCAAGTCAGCTAGGAGCCACCACCGATCCAGCCGCCCTCGTCAGGCAAGTCCTGAGCAAATACCAGCGCACGATCCAGCAAGGCATCGAACGACAAGGCATCGACCGCCGGTGAGCACAGCGAGCCCTGGTATCGCGTGATTCCGGCGTTGAACAGGAACAGCCGCTGCGCTTCGGTCTCCACACCCTCGGCCACCATGTCGAAGTGCAGTGCGTTGCCAAGGTTGATGATGGCCTTGACGATGCCCACATCGATCTCGTCCTGGGGCAACCCGTGGATGAAGCTGCGATCGATCTTGAGCCGCCCGATCGGAAAGCGCTTGAGGTAGGCCAGGCTGGAGTAGCCGGTGCCGAAATCATCGATCGCCAGCTTGACCCCCAGCGCGGCCAGCGCCTGCAGCCGGTGCAGCGCTTCC
>JAURWR010000080.1 GCA_030654805.1 Burkholderiaceae bacterium | reverse complement strand
GGACTACATCTGGCCCCGCACCTCCATGAAGATTGCCCGCAAGCACATCGAGTCCGTGGGCAAGCTCGGATCGGTGGTCGGCGAGGAGTACTACCCGCTGGGCAACACCAACTTCAACTCCCTGATCAACAAGATCAAGCTGGCCAAACCTGACTGCATCTTTGCGGCCGTGGTGGGTGGCTCCAACGTGGCGTTCTACAAGCAGCTCAAGGCCGCCGGCATCACCGGTGACAAGCAACTGCTGGTGACGCTGTCGGTGACCGAAGACGAGATGACCGGCGTGGGGGGTGAAAACTTCAAGGGCTTCTACTCGTCGATGAAGTACTTCCAGTCGCTGGAAAACGAGAACAACAAGAAGTTCGTTGCCGCCTTCAAGGCCAAGTACGGCAAGGACGCCGTGATCGGCGATGTGACCCAGGCGGGTTACCTCGGCCCCTGGCTATGGAAGGCGGCTGTCGAAAAGGCCAAGAGCTTCGACGTCGACAAGGTGGTGGCCGCATCGAGAGCGGGCATCGAGCTCAAGACCGCGCCCGAAGGCTACGTGAAGCTCGACCCCAACCACCACCTGTGGAGCAAGTCGCGCATCGCCATGGGCATGCCGGACGCGACGTTCAAGGTGGTGGCCGAGTCACCGGACCTGATCAAGCCGGATCCGTTCCCCAAGGGTTATCAATAAGCCCACCCCCGTCGCTTGCTCACTGCGTGTAGCCGCATCCCCCCTCAAGGGGGCAACGCTGGCGGGCCGGCAAAGCCGGACCCGCTGCGTTCTGAGGTGGCCTCGCGGCGCTCGCCACTGCAGACGGCGCTCTGGCGCCGGGTCCCTATCGCACCCCATTCACTCTGCCTTTTCGGAGTCGCATCATGAGTTTCAACGACCTGCTCAACATCGGCCTGATGCAAGGCTTCGCCGGCCTGAGCCTGTTCGCCGTGCTGCTGCTCATGGGCCTGGGGCTGGCCATCATCTTTGGCCAGATGGGCGTAATCAACATGGCGCACGGTGAGTTCATGACCATCGGTGCCTACACCATCTTCCTGGGCTCCACGCTGGCCGAGTCGATCAGCCCCGGGGCCACCGCGGTCTACTTTCCCTTCGCCATCGTGGCGGCGTTCCTGTTCGCGTTCGTCGCTGGCTGGTTCATCGAATGGAGCCTGATCCGCCACCTGTACAAACGGCCGCTCGACACGCTGCTGGCGACCTGGGGTGTCAGCCTGGCCATGCAGCAGTGCTTTCGCACCTTCATCGGCCCCAAGGAAGTGAGCCCCACGCTGCCCGACTGGCTGCTCGGCTCCTGGGCACCGGCCGAGGGGCTGGACATTCCCATCAACGGCCTGTTCGTGCTGGGGCTCACGGCCGTGGTCACCGGCGGCGTGCTGATCGCCCTGCACAAAAGCCGCTGGGGCCTGCGGGTGCGCGCCACGGTGAGCAACCGCGTGATGGCCAACGCCATCGGCATCGACACCAAAAAAACCGACCGGCTCACCTTCGCCATCGGTTGCGGCATCGCCGGTGTGGCGGGAGCGGCCTTCACCACCATCGGCTCCACCGGCCCGACCTCGGGTTCGCTCTACATCGTCGATGCCTTCCTGGTGGTCACCTTCGGCGGCGCGGCCAGCCTGCTGGGCACGGTGGTGTCGGCCTTCGGCATCGCCCAGACCCAGTCCATCACCGAGTTCTTCCTGTCGGGCTCCATGGCCAAGATGCTGACCCTTTCGCTGATCGTGCTGATCCTGATGGTGCGCCCCCAAGGGCTCTTCGCCAGCAAGGTCCGTCGCTGACCGCCCCGCACCCTGCTTTTTTTTATCTGCCCGGAGAACCCCCATGAACACTTTGAAGGCCTGGATCGCGCGCTACCAGCTCGCCAGCCTGGTGCTGCTCACCGTGCTGCTCGCGGTGGTGCTGCCACTGGCGCTGGACATCTTCCGCCTCAACCTGATCGGCAAGTACCTGACCTACGCCTTCGTCGCCATCGGGCTGGTGATGGTCTGGGGTTACGGCGGCATTCTCAGCCTGGGCCAAGGCGTGTTCTTTGGCCTCGGCGGTTACGCCATGGCCATGTTCCTCAAGCTCGAGGCGTCGGACCCCGAAACCACCAAGATCCAGTCCACGCCGGGCATCCCCGATTTCATGGACTGGAACCAGCTCACCGAGTTGCCAACGTTCTGGGTGCCGTTCAAGAGCTTTCCGTTCGCGCTGGCGGCGGTCATCGTGGTGCCCACGCTGCTGGCCTTCATCGTGAGCTACGCCATGTTCAAGCGCCGCGTCGGCGGGGTGTATTTCGCCATCATCACGCAAGCTGTGGCGCTGATCCTCACCGTGCTCATCATTGGCCAGCAGGGCTACACCGGCGGCGTCAATGGCATGACCGACCTCAAGACCCTGATGGGCTGGGACACGCGCACCGACAGCGCCAAGTACATCCTGTATTACCTGTGCGTCGGTCTGCTGGTGGCCGCCATCGTGTTGTGCCGCTGGATACAGACCAGCAAGCTCGGCACCCTGCTGCTGGCCATGCGCGACAAAGAAGACCGGGTGCGCTTCTCGGGATACGACGTGGCCGACTTCCGCATCTTCGTGTTCTGCCTGGCCGCCGCGCTCTCGGGGATCGGTGGTGCGCTGTTCACGCTGCAGGTGGGCTTCATGTCGCCGAGCTTCGTGGGCATCGTGCCCTCCATCGAGATGGTGATCTACGCCGCCGTGGGTGGACGCATGAGCCTGGTCGGCGCGGTCTACGGCACCTTGCTGGTCAACGCCGGCAAGACCTTCTTCTCCGAGAGCTTCCCCGACCTCTGGCTGTTCCTCATGGCCGGCCTGTTCATCGGTGTGACCATGGCCTTCCCCATGGGCCTGGCCGGTCTGTGGGAGAGCCACATCAAGCCCTGGTGGAAGTCGCGCCAGGCGGCTTTGCGTGAAGCATCGGCCGCGCGGCCCCAGCCGCCATCGCCACCGCCACACGCGCCGATGAAGGCCCCCGCGCCCGACGTCCAGCTGCCCGACGGTGCCCGTGGCCAGGTCGTCTGAGTCCACCGGAGAACCTCATGAGCAATACCGACTTCGCCCTCGCCGTGGAAGACCTGACCGTGTCCTTCGACGGTTTCAAGGCCATCGACGCCCTCACGCTCTACATCGACAAGAACGAGCTGCGCGTGATCATCGGCCCCAACGGCGCCGGCAAGACCACGCTGCTGGACCTCATCTGCGGCAAGACCCGCGCCAGTGGCGGCAGCATCAAGTTCAAGAACGAAGAAATCCTGGGTGTGGCCGAACACAAGCGGGTGCGGCTGGGCATTGGCCGCAAGTTTCAGACACCGTCGATCTACGAAAACCTCACGGTGTTCCAGAACCTGGAGGTGTCCTACCCCGCGGGACGTTCGGTGTGGGGCGCGCTGGCGTTCCAGTGCACCGCCGACATCCGGACCCGGGTCGAGACGGTGGCGGCCGACATCGGTCTCGGCGGCGAGCGCCTGCAGACCGAAGCCGGCCTGCTCTCGCACGGCGAAAAGCAGTGGCTGGAGATCGGCATGTTGCTGATGCAGGAGCCCGAACTGCTGATGCTCGACGAACCGATTGCCGGCATGAGCGCGCGCGAACGCGACCTCACCGCCGATCTGCTGCAGCGCATCTGCCAGAACCGCGCCGTGATCGTGATCGAGCACGACATGGACTTCGTCAAGAAGATCGCTCACAAGGTCACCGTGATGCACCAGGGAAAGATCCTTGCCGAAGGGCCGATGGATCAAGTCCAGGCGGACCCCAAGGTCATCGACGTGTACCTCGGCCACTGACATGAAACACGCCGGACGGTTGGCATAACCAAGGATTCACCATGCTGCAAGTCAAAGACCTGTTTGTCTCTTACGGCCAGAGCGAGGCCTTGCACGGCATCTCGTTCGAGGGCAACGCCAACGAGACCGTGGCCATCATGGGCCGCAACGGTATGGGTAAGACCACGCTGTTCAAGAGCCTCATGGGCATCCTGCCCACCAAGGGCGGCCAGGTCACGGTGGCCGGTCAGGACGTGACGCGCGATGAGAGCTTCCGCCGCGTGGCCAAGGGCATCGCCTACGTGCCCCAGGGCCGCATGATCTTCCCCACGCTCACGGTGGAAGAGAACATCCAGACCGGGCTGGAAAACGCCAAAGACAAGGCCATTCCAGAAGACATCTACGCGCTGTTCCCCGTGCTGTGGGACATGCGCCGGCGCAAGGGCGGCAACCTCTCGGGCGGACAACAGCAGCAGCTGGCGATTGCACGCGCGCTGGTCACCGACCCCAAGGTGCTGCTGCTCGACGAGCCCACCGAAGGCATCCAGCCTTCCATCATCAAGGACATCGCCAAGGCGCTCAACGAGATCCGCAAGATGCGCCAGATCACCATCGTGGTCTCCGAGCAGGTGCTGTCGTTTGCCATGGACGTGGCCGACCGCCTGTTCGTCATCGAGGGCGGCCGCCTGGTGCACGAAACCGCGCGCGCCGACACCGACCTGCAGCACATCAAGTCCTACCTGTCCGTCTGAATCCCTTTCCTCTGCCCACTTTTTCACACCAAGGAGCACGCCATGGCCGAAACCCTGATCAAGGTCGATCTCTCCCAGTCGCCGCTGGAAAACGAGAACATCCACAACCGCTGGCACCCCGACATTCCCATGGCCTGCTGGGTCAAGCCCGGTGACGAGTTCATCCTGGAGACCTTCGACTGGACCGGTGGCTTCATCAAGAACAACGACAGCGCCGACGACGTGCGCGACATCGACCTCACCACGGTGCACTACCTCAGCGGCCCGGTGGGCGTGAAGGGTGCCGAGCCGGGCGACCTGCTGGTGGTGGACCTGCTCGACATCGGCGCCAAGGAAGACAGCCTGTGGGGCTTCAACGGCTTCTTCAGCAAGAAGAATGGCGGCGGTTTCCTCACCGAACACTTCCCGCAGGCGCAGAAGTCCATCTGGGACTTCCACGGCATGTTCACCAGCTCGCGCCACGTGCCCGGCGTGAAGTACGCCGGCCTGATCCACCCCGGCCTGATCGGCTGCCTGCCCGACCCCAAGATGCTGGCGCAATGGAACGCGCGCGAGCAGGCACTGATCGACTCCGATCCGGCCACCAGCGGCCTGGCCAACCCGCCGTTCGCCGGCACCGCCCACATGGGCAAGATGAGCGGCGCCGCGCGCGACAAGGCCGCAGCCGAAGGCGCGCGCACCGTGCCACCGCGTGAGCACGGCGGCAACTGCGACATCAAGGACCTGTCGCGTGGCGCCAAGGTGTTCTTCCCGGTTTACGTCGAAGGCGCAGGCCTCTCGGTGGGCGACCTGCACTTCAGCCAGGGCGACGGTGAAATCACCTTCTGCGGTGCCATTGAAATGGCCGGTTGGGTGCACATGAAGGTCACCCTCATCAAGGGCGGCATGGCCCAGTACGGCATCAAGAACCCGATCTTCAAACCCAGCCCGATCACGCCCACCTACAACGATTACCTGATCTTCGAAGGCATCAGCGTCGACGAAGCCGGCAAGCAGTACTACCTGGACGTGAATGTGGCCTACCGCCAGGCCTGCCTGAACGCCATCGAGTACCTGAAAAAGTTCGGCTACTCGGGCGCGCAGGCCTATTCGATCCTCGGCACCGCGCCGGTGCAGGGCCACATCAGCGGCGTGGTCGACGTGCCCAACGCTTGCGCCACGCTGTGGCTGCCGACGCAGATCTTCGACTTCGACATCAACCCCAGCGCTGCGGGACCGGTCAAACACCTCGACGGCTTGATCGACATGCCGCTGTCGCCCGACCTCTGAGGCCCGCCATGCCGACCTACGACTACGCCTGTCCGTCTTGTGGCGGTTTCGATGCCTTTCGCCACTTGAGCGAGCGCAACGAGCCCGCCGCCTGCCCGGACTGCGGCAGCGCTTCGCCGCGCGTGTTCGTCACCGCGCCGCGCCTGGCGCTCATGGACGGTGGCACGCGCAACGCGATGAGCACCAACGAACGCGCGCGCCACGAGCCCCAGCGCTCGGGGGACTACGCGAGGTTGAAGCACCCGCCCGGTTGCGGCTGCTGCGGCACGGGCAGGAGCAAGGCCACCGTCACGGCTGCCAACGGCGCGAAGGCCTTCCCTACAAAACGCCCCTGGATGATCAGCCACTAGACGAGGATTCGAACCATGATGCACGGTGACATTTCAAGCAGCAAGGACACGGTCGGAGTGGCCGTGGTGAACTACAAGATGCCAAGGCTGCACACCAAGGCCGAGGTGCTGGACAACGCACGCAAGATCGCCGACATGGTCGTCGGCATGAAGTCCGGCCTGCCGGGCATGGACCTGGTGATCTTTCCCGAGTACAGCACGCACGGCATCATGTACGACTCGAAAGAGATGTACGAGACGGCGGCCACCGTGCCGGGTGCGGAGACCGACATTTTTGCCGAGGCCTGCCGCAAGGCCAAGGTCTGGGGTGTGTTTTCGCTCACCGGCGAGCAGCACGAAGAGCACCCCTACAAGGCGCCCTACAACACGCTCATCCTCATGAACGACCAGGGCGAGATCGTGCAGAAGTACCGCAAGATCATGCCCTGGGTGCCCATCGAGGGCTGGTACCCCGGCAACTGCACGTATGTGAGCGAAGGCCCCAAGGGCCTGAAGATCAGCCTCATCATCTGCGACGACGGCAACTACCCGGAGATCTGGCGCGACTGCGCCATGAAGGGCGCCGAACTCATCGTGCGTTGCCAGGGCTACATGTACCCGGCCAAGGACCAGCAGGTGCTCATGGCCAAAGCCATGGCCTGGGCCAACAACAGCTACGTGGCGGTGGCCAACGCCGCCGGCTGGGATGGCGTCTACAGCTACTTCGGCCACAGCGCCATCATCGGTTTCGACGGCCGGACGCTGGGCGAATGCGGCGAGGAAGAGCACGGTGTGCAATACGCCGCGCTCTCGACCAGCCTGATCCGCGACTTCCGCAAGAACGGCCAGAGCGAGAACCACCTGTTCAAGCTGCTGCACCGGGGCTACACCGGCATGATCAACTCGCGCGAGGGTGACAAGGGCGCGGCCGCCTGCCCCTACGACTTCTACGCACGCTGGGTCAACGATCCCGAGGGCACGCAGAAGGCGGTGGAGGCGATCACGCGACCCATGGTGGGCACGGAAGAATGTCCCATCGAGGGTATTCCCAATCCCGATTCCGTGGGGCACCGCTGACTGTGTCGTCTGTCGATGCGCTGGCCGACTGGCGGCTGTCCGAGGAGCCGTTCTACCAGCCGGTGGGCGACGAAATGGCCGCCTTCGACGCGGCGCGGTCGGCCCGCCTGCCGGTGCTGCTCAAGGGGCCGACCGGTTGCGGCAAGACCCGTTTCGTCGAGCACATGGCCTGGCGGCTGGGGCTGCCGCTGGTCACGGTGGCCTGTCATGAAGACCTGAGCGCGGGCGACCTGGCCGGGCGCTGGTTGCTCGATGCGCAAGGCACGCGCTGGATGGATGGCCCGCTCGCCCTGGCCGCTCGCCATGGCGCCATCTGCTACCTCGACGAGTTGCTGGAAGCGCGCGCCGACACCACGGTGCTGCTGCACCCGCTGGCCGATACGCGACGGATTCTGCCGCTGGAGCGCTGCGGCGAACTGTTGCGCGCGCACCCCGACTTCCAGCTCGTGGTCAGCTACAACCCCGGTTATCAAGGCTTGCTCAAAGGCTTCAAGCCGTCGACCCGGCAGCGCTTTGTGGCGCTCGGCTTTGGCTACCCGGCGCCCGCCATCGAGGCGGCCATCGTGGCGCACGAAGGGGGTGTGGACGAGGCGCTGGCGCAGCGGTTCGTGCAGCTGGCCGAGCGCACCCGGCGCCTGCACGACGAAGGTCTGGACGAAGGCGCCTCCACCCGCATGCTGGTGCATGCGGCCTTGTTGGTTCGGGCTGGTCGGTCGGCCCGGGCGGCGGCCGTGCAGGCGATCGCCGACCCACTGAGCGACGACCCCGAACTGGGGAACGTGCTGCGCGCGCTGGTCCATGCCAGCTTCTGATCCGGTGAACGCCCGTGCGCCGATGGCGCAGACGCTGGCCCGGGCTTTCTGGGGCCAGTCCTGGTGCAGCGCCGCGCAGCCGGGTGCCTTGCCCGGACAGCGCCCGGTGATCACCCTCGGGCCAAACCAGCGCTGGACCCTGCACCTGCCACCGGCGGCAGACACCTCAGGGCGCCATGCGGCGCTCGCTGTGGCCAGCCATGCGGCGGCGCACGCCCGATTTGGAGGCGAACCGCAGGAGCGGCGGGGGCTCAAACCCGTGCAGCAAGCCTTGTTCGGGGTTCTGGAAGACGCGCGCGTGGAATGGCTGGCGCTGCAGGAGTTGCCTGGATTGCGTGCCGTCTGGCGGCCCTGGCACGCTGGCCCGGCGGCCGGGTACGGCGCCTCTTTCGAAGATGTGCTGGCACGCCTGTCGGCCAGCCTGCTGGACCCTTCACGCCACGATCCCCACCCCTGGCTGGCGCGGGTGCACCAGCTCTTCTTCGAGAACGATGGCCACACCCTGGCCCTGAAGACCGCTGCCGATGTGCGGCGCGCAGCGTCGGTGCTGGGCCATGACATCGGGCAGATGCGTCTGCCGTTCAACGCCAGCAGCTACCGCGTGGCCGCGGGTTACCGCGATGACAACAGCCACCTCTGGTTGCAGGACGACAGTCTCCCGCCGTCGGAAACGCCGCTGGCCAGTGGCGTTTCCGACGCAACCGGGGCGAGCGGTGCCACCGCGCTGTCAGTGTCGTCAGCCCAGGGCCCATCGGCTGATGGAGCGGCTGACACCGGCATGACCGACGAACCGCCCGACGCCCTGCACCCAGAATGGGACCACCGGATCGGCCGCTACCGCTCGCGCTGGTGCCGGGTGTACGACGCGTCGCTTGGGCCTCTTTCTGGCGCCAGCCCCGAACGCACCGGGCTGCCTGGCCGCGTGAACCGGCTCGCCCAGCGGCTGGCCCGGCTGGGCGGGCGTTACCAGGCCGGTGCCGGCCGTTCAGCCGTGGGCGACGAGCTTCACATCGACGCGCTGGTGGAAGGGCGTGTGGACCTTCGAGCGGGTCGCACACCCGATGCCCGGGCCTACCGGCGGCCGTGGCGCCAGCCGCATCCGCTGGCCGTGCTGTTGCTGGTGGACGCTTCGGCCTCCACCGCGGGAGCCGTGTTGAACGACATCCAGCAGGCCGCGACGACGGCTTCGCTGGCGCTGCGCCAGCTCGGCCATCGAACGGGCGTCTGGGCCTTTTCGAGCCATGGCCGGCACCGTATCCACATGCCCTGCCTGCAGCCCTGGGGCCAGGGCGCGTTGATCGCCGCGGCGCCCCGTCTGGCCGCAGAAGGCTCCACCCGGCTGGGCGCGGCCATGCGCCACGCCTTGCACCTGACGGCGCAGGACGCACGCCGCCACCCGGGCTGGCGGCGCGTGGTGGTGGTCGTGACGGACGGTGAGCTGCACGACGTGGACGTGCACGACCCAGCGTACCTGCCGGCCGATGCGCAACGCGCCGCCCGGGAAGCGGTGGCCCAGGGCGTGGCGGTGCGGTGCCTGGTGTTTCCGCCGGGCGAGGCGGGCACGCTGGCGCAGGCCATCGGGCGCGACCACTGCCGAACGGTGCCCGCAGCGGCCCACCTGCCCCTTGCGCTGGTGCAGTTGCTTTCGGGGTTGGACCGGTCCCGTTAAAATCGCAGACTCTCAAGGAGCGCTGCAGCGCCACCCCGACGCGCTTGTGTCGGGGCCGGTGTCAGGCTTGAGAGTCCGGGCTTTCATCGCCCTGCCGGCCAGACCGGCCCCAACGGCGCTCACCAGTTTCAGAACCCTTTCTGGTGAGCC
>JAURWR010000077.1 GCA_030654805.1 Burkholderiaceae bacterium | reverse complement strand
GGACTGGGGCAGCCCCTGCGCAGACAACTTCAAGACCTTCAAGACCCACCTCCACGTTGATATTCAACCGGACAATCTGTCTTCAGGTCAGGCCCCGCGCCACCTGGGGCCCGCCTGTCATGTGTCAATATACAGCCCATTATGGACAGGCGGATGACACCAAAAGAAAGAAGATTGACCCACCTACTCAGTGGGTTTTTTGTCGTTTAAATACATCGCTTCAAGACGGTAAACGAGGGGGCGCGAGATCCCGTAAGCCCTCGCGACTTCACCAGGTGGCACGCCATAGTGGGCAAGCATGCCGACCTCAAGACGTTCGGCATCACTGAGGATGGGCCGACGCCCCCAGCGTTGACCCCTGGCAATGGCAGCATGAATGCCCGCCGTGGTCCGCTGAATGATCAGGGACCGTTCCAGCTGTGCGACTGCCCCAAGAATCTGAACGACGAAGGTGCCCATTGCGGTTGATGTATCGACCGGCTCCGTCAAGGATTTAAAAGCCGCCCCGCGATCCGCGAGCACATCCAAGAGGCCGAGCAGATCAGAGAGGGACCGCGCCAGGCGATCCAGCTTCCAAACCACCAGGACGTCACCGGGCAGGAGTTCGGACAGAGCTTTTTCAAGCTGCGGCCGATGGCCTACCGCAGAGGTTTTTTCTTGATAGATGCGCGTGACGCCGGCCGCATTGAGTGCATCGAGCTGCAAGCGGGTTTCTTGATCCTCGGTTGAAACCCTGGCATATCCAACTAACACGGACTCCCCCTCTCGATTGATTTTTGTAGCTTCGACCCCGGCCCGGCTGCACTTGCCGCGCCAGTCGTCCGTTTCACTCCCTTAGTGGCACGTCCGCTCCGCTCAAGTGACGAGCGCCGGGCCTACCAGGTTGAAAAATCCGACCTGCACCCGATACCGCGAAGCCACCCCCGTTAACCCCGTCAGCAAGTGAGGGGCGTAACGGGGGTGTCTTTTTTTCGCGGTATCCGGCACAGGCCGGATTTTTCTTTGCGCGGAGAGAGCGACCCCCCCCGCCCCCTTCCAGGGGGTGCGAGGAAGCATTGCTGAAGGTATCAACGAAAGAGGCCCGCAATGATCGCCAAGAACTACCGCAAATTCCCCGAAGCCATGGCACTGCAACTGGTGCTGGTGTTTGGTGCGTGCGTTTGGCACACCAGCCGCCCAACGACTCGCGCAGGACGTGCGATCAGGGCAGCACGCGGGCAGCTGGTGAAACACACACCCCAGCTGGTGAACTGGGTCAAAGTGGCAACGCCTCAATGGTGGAAGGACGCGAATAAGGCCGCAAAGCACCTAGCCGACCAGGTGAAAAACAGCCTGGCCCGCTTTGTATGGGATCAACCGGAAACGCCAACAATGGACACTCCAAAAAACACCGACCCGATCAGTAATCTGAAAGATGAAGCGAAGGAGATGCGCCGTCAATTCGGGATGCCTGGCCCGTTCACGTTCATTCTGAAATTCAACAAATTTGCCCGCTGGGACCGATATGGATGCGAGAGCAGGGCATGGGGCGTTCAAAACGCGAACGGCTACCGAGACTGATCAACGCGAGCGCATGAAGGCCAAAACCTCATGATCTGCAGCGACCGAAACAGGCCGCGCCGTCACATCACCAGCCTGGCGCACAGAGGGAATAACTGAGCGACCAGACGGATACGCACCCGCGAGAGGGGCCGACTTTTGGCGAAGGTCCGAGGCCCCGCCAGACTCACCAGGTGGCTCCAGCCACTCCATGAAGAACCCACCGTCAACGATCTGGCGACACACCATGTCAGGCACTGGGAGCTTTGTGCCCTGCTGGGTGTAGCAGTAACAGGAATCGGCCCTAACGATGCAGGCCGCAGGGTATGGCGCCTGTTTGGGCGCCGTGACTTCATCGAACCTCGGCGCAGTGTGTGGAATGCCTGGCACACGCGGCAGGTAGCTGGCGAAATAGTCGCCCGCAGGATCAGGAGCCGCCTTTTTTGACGCACCAGGTGCATCACCCCCGGATTCGGCCTCAACAGCCGCCGCGCGTTTCTCTGTGATGCCCATCAGGTTTTTGTAGCCGTAGAAGCCCAACAGAGGCACCAGGACCAGGACAAGCCCGAGCACCCAAACCTGCTTTGGAATGCTGCGCTTTCCCGTATGCATCACGCTGGAGGTGTACCAGTCATAGACCTTTTTCGGATAGGCCCGCATGGTGACTTCGCCGGACTTGCCAGAAGCCGGTTTGTCACAATTCATGTTCACCGAGTTCCAGGTAATCACGCTGGACAACTGCGCACCACCTGGCCGCTTGATATGGCGATGATGACCAGGCGCACCAATGATCTTGATCAAAAATGGATCAAGGTTGCTCGGATGCTGAGTGAGCAGATAGAAATCGAAACCGTGTTTCCTGTGCTCAGCCAATGCCGCAATGAAAGGCGGGACAGCGGAACCATTGGGCCGTTTCGGCATTTGGTTATGGACTTCATCCAGGAGGATGATTGATCCCTGGGGCAACTGTTGCCACTTTTCCGGCTCGCATTTTTTCCAACCGAATTCAGCTTCATATTTCGGCACCATGTCAAAGCCATGGTAATAGACAGGCCGAGATTCTTCGACCTGGCGTTTTCGAACATCTTCGAGTGTGAAGAGTGTTTTTCCGGTGCCGTTGGCGCCTGTTGTGAGGTAGATGAACCCCAGCTGTTTTTTTAGGCTGTATCTCATTTTGTCACCAGCTTTTTCATAGTGTCGGACTGCACGCCGTTGATGACCTGGCGAGCCAGCATCGCACTGATTACGATGGAAATGCACTGGCCAACTTTCATCGTGCCCAACATGCCGAGCACTTCCGCACCCGTACCCTGCAAAGCTGAAACGGCCTGAGCCTTGAGCCATCCCAGCGATGCATTCATGCCCGAATAGGTCACAAGCGAAATACCTAACGCGACCAGGACACGACCAACCAATGATCCAGTTATCTGAATCAAAGCACCCATAAACATAGCGATCAATGCAGGCATTTTTAACCCCTCATTACGATTCGACCGGCCAACAAGAAAGATACCGACATCAATATATTCCCCAAAATTGCCAAATATGGGCAAATATCACTGAATGGGATCATTATTTGATTGCCCATCACAGTGATTGATTTATTAGCAATGCATACCGCTCCAACGCCCAGCGCATCGCTTGTATCAAAATCAGCGGAGCCTATGGTTACAGTATCGTTTCCCTCAAGAGAACCCAGCACGGAACCCTCTTTGCCCTTTTCGGATTCGTAAAGCTGAGCTTCTGCACTACTGAGGTCATCAAACATCTTGCAATTGCGACTGTGTTGTTCTTTAGCCATAGCACATTGAACAGCATCCCCCTCACAAACAAACCCACCAGCACATGCACCACCAAAAACACCGTCAATGCACATCGAAGAACGGGGATTGGAAGTACAGAAATCGTCCTTTGATTCCGTTGTTGAGTGGGAATTTGTAGTTGTCACACCATTAGCATCTGTAGTGCTTTTGGTGGTTGTTGTTGTGCACTTACCATCCTTGCAATTGGTCGCACTCTGAGTCGTATTTTTCGTATCAGGCGGTGCATTATTTCCAGTCGGATCAGGCGGAGTCGGCGGAGCTTTCGGAGGCGCACCGGGAACAGGCTGAGCAGAACGGGTTTCTTGACAAGGCATGCAAACGGTGGTCCCGTTGATACTGCCAGGACAGGTGCCCTTTTTGCATTGTTCTGGCGGAGGTTCTGGCGGTGGTGGCGGTGGATCACGCGGAGGCGCGTCAGGGTCCGGAGGCGGAGGCGCACCATCCGGATTGTCTGGCGTTGGCTGACCGCCCGTTGAATCGCCGGTGCTATTGGCACACGTGGCACCAGTCGAGGTATACGGCCCCCAATGAAACCATTTGCCGTCCTTCTGAGCACGCATGTCAGGAACTGCCTCGCAATTCAAATAGCAAATATAGCCGCCCTTGTAGTTTGCACCGCCACCCATCTGAAACAGAGTATCGGGCATAGGAGAGCCGGGAGGGTAATTGCACTTCGGTGGATCGGGAGGTCCACAAACACCATCCCGAATCACGTTCGGTGGGTCACAAGGCGGAGGAGGATCAACGCATAAATTGTCTACGACAATTTTTGGGTAAAGACACTCAGCCGTCCGAACTGTAATGTCGACATATGTCGGCTCAGAAGTAGTTGCTTGGAGCGTCGTGCAATTCTGAAAATACTCAACCTTACGATCCGCATTCCCATAATAGGCACCACTAACAACATCAATTGTTGTAGGTATGAATGTAATCTTTTCACCGGTCCCAACATTGCATGCCGTATTGAGGTGAGGCCAATATGCATTATTCGCACTTGATGCGCTAGAAAGCCATCCAGTATCATAATTGGCGTTATTGATCCTGAATTGCTGATAATCCAAAGCAAAAGAAGGCAGTGATATCAGCGCAATAAGTAGCGGAAATATCAAGCGGAAAAGATAAGCCATGCCGCCCCCAGTACACCGATCATTAGCCATATGCCGTGCGTGTCCATTTGTTTTCCTTTGCGAAAGGCCGCAGCGACCCTTTGAAAAGGAAACTGCCAGGCGTCCCCAGCAGTCCCTATGCCCCGATCAAGCGATCAGATCAGGACAAGGCGCCACGCACCCACTTGAACGCCTTGACGCCCACGTACACGAGCAGCACAGCCGAGCCGATCAGGCCAATGGGGGTCAGCTGAGCAGCGACGTCCGTCACGACGGCGGTCACGTCGATGGCGGCGGCCTGAGCCATCGAAGCACTGGTGGCAACGCCAGCCAACAGCACGAAACGCGAGGGACGGAGAATGGCGAACTTGTTCATTTTGAATTTCCTTTTCAGTTGAGGTTTTGAAATGGTGCGGAATTGCACCGAGCACAGATCATCAATCTGTGTCCGCTGGAATCACTCACTTTCGTTTGAATCGCTAGACCTCACCGTTTGAATTGCCATGCGAATTGCCCAGCCAGCCGCCCATAACAGCATGATTGCAACCACAATTTGCCCCGCATCAGACATGGATAGGCGAAACGGTGAAACTGTCACTTGATCCACTTCAAGCTGTGTGAGCGCCACCAATTGCCCCGAGGTGCAAACCGTTCCATCCGCTGCCAGAACAACGCCATCCACTTGAACGGTTGCACCACCTGGTGACTCAAGCGCATAGAAGGTGACAGGGACCAGGCAGCGCATTACTTCCACCCCGCACCAAGACGGACGGTCAGGTCCGTTTCCGAAGCATTGGCATAACGCTCAATAGCCGCCTGGTGCTCTTTGGCGTCGATTTCCTCCTGATATCGATCAATGGCAATTTGGTGCTCCCGTTCGTCAATTGCGTTCTGGCGGGCTTCCATGCGAGACACCGCAGCATTTCGCGCTTCAACTGCTGCAATTGCGTCCTGTGCGTCCATACCCCGAGCGACGAGCGCGTCATACATCTTGATGTTCATCCGGGACTGTCCTGGCCCAGCGTCCGATTGATCTTTCCAGGTCTGCCAGACATTGCCGAGCCGTTCATATTCCCGCATGCCCTCCAAACTTGCTTTGACAGCAGCGGCTTGCTGTTCAACTGATCTTTCTGAGCGATCCACCGAATAAATGGCCCCGTCACGGACCTCGACAGAATTGCCCGCCAGTCTTTCCCTGGCCGCGTCACGTTCAACATCCGAAACGCCGCCAAAGCCGAGCGCTGAATACAAGTCTTTGAATGCTTTGCGCATCCCGTAAACAGCCAGAACGGCCAGACCCACAGCAACGACAGAGCCAATCTGAGCAGCAATCTCAGGCGTAATAGATGTCACATTGATGGCGGACATTTTGTTTTCCCTTATTCGTAATCGTTTGGAGTGCCGAGCCGATCAATATCGACAATCGCGGGTTGATCGTCAAAATCACAGTGATCGTCAATCAGCTGTTGAGCGGTTTCCGGGTCAAACACAACGCCCCCGCCAGCCTCACGCAACGAGATAACCCAGACAGGCGTACCGAGGTCATCCGGCACCAGGTAACGGCCCGTTGATTGAGACTGGACGAGGAGCCGCATGATTAGCCCGCGGCTTTGGGTTGCGGTGCTTGATGCGCACGTTCCAGCGGCTTCATGGAAACGAGCTTGAGCGTGGTCTTGTCTTCGCGCGATGCTTCCATTTCGAAGACGGCCTCACACTGAATGGGCAGTGAATTGCCCAGGTGCGCCCATTTGTCGAATTCGGTTGCATCACCCATCTTGAAAGGACGGGTAACGCGACCGATGGAGCGACCGGCACTGTTTTCTTTCAAATCGACTTCACAGTGAAAAGTGCAGCTGGAGAAGGCTTTGCCCTCATAGGTGCCGGCACTTTCCTTGACAGCGTGCAGGATGGTTTTTGCGGTGAATTGCATGGTGATTTCCTAAAGGCCTGGTTAAACGCATACGCAGGCCTGGCCAGGGCTTGCAGCGACATGGAAACGATCCAGAGCACGGCCCATGGCACGCGAAATCTCGGAGTGGGTGAAACGCTGGAGGCGACCAGGTACGGCGGTCGTGCTCACCAGGTCGAGGAAGCGGCGGGCCTCGTTTGGTGCGTGAAGCAACCAGGTGGCGAGAGAGGCCGAAGCCGTTGTGAGGGTCCAGCGCAGGGAACGGGTTACTTCCGCCTCGACCGATTGCGCCTGGAGCCGTTCGACGCACTTGATGGGCTGCGCCTGGCTTTGGTGCTCAGCCTTGAACAACATGGACTGGTGCCAGTCACTGGCGCCGCCAAAGAAATCAGCAGGACGCCGGAGGGCATCCGAGGGCAGCACGCGGAGCTTGTTGCCGTAACGAAGCTCGACGCGGTGCCAGGGCGAAGCGGCTTCAACGCCGAAGAGCTGGTCGCCTTTTTCGTAGACGTTGGTTTGCTTGCCGGCCTCTTTGGAACCGATGTAGAACGACCTGGCATGACCGTGCACCCAGTCGCCCAGCTGGTTGCATTTGGGCTCTTTGCCGTTGACGTTGCAGGCGCCGGATTCGTAGTCACGGACCACCGAATCGAAGCCGCCCGGGATGCCATCGAAGAAATCAAGAGCCAGGTCAACGCGGGTGATATCACCGCCCGCTGAGTCGATCAGATCAGCGATTTTTTCGCGCCAGCCATCGGCACCAAAGGTACACGCCTGGCCGTAGAGGTTGACGTGAATCGTTCGGTTCTGTGCCTGCTGGCGAGGGCTTGAACTGGACGAGAGGAAGCCGACCCAACCGCACTCGACTTCACACCGCATGATGGACCAGCGATAGCGGTAAAAGTCGTGACCTTTGCGCACCTCAACAGCGACCGAGAATTCGGCGCCGAGCGCCTCGCACACGGTCTTTGTGAGGTCGTAGGCTTCGAGGGCAACAGAGCGATCGAAGGGGGAGAACGAAATGGACGAAGCGCCCGCGACTTCGCAATCAGGAACAGCAGCGATGAGGGCCGAGAACCTGGCATTCATGGACGCATCGGTCCACTGGTTTTCGTGCTGCTGGGGGAACAGGGTATCGACCGAGGGCAGCACGTTCCGACGCGGAACGGTGAAGCGCAGCCAATCGACGTGAACAGGTGAGCGCGATGCTTGCCGTTCGGCTTCCAGCCGCACCTTGATCTGATTCCCGTCAAGGACCAAAGAACCGTTGGATGGGCGGGTCACTTGGCATCCCCTGCGAGCACTTCGCTCAAACTTTTGTTCTCCCCGTGATTACCATGGGGGAGGGCTGAGAGGTCCGCCCGCGTGCCGGCCTCGTGCCTCGTACCTCGGCCCGGTCCGGCACCACGTGCGGCCAACTCAACCAGGAACAAAGAGATGTGCAGCCATTCACCGTGATTGCGTTTGTTGTGCACACGGGTCTGGGTGCCAGTCCAAGAACGGACCACCACCGGAGCCGCCACAGCGCGAGTGGTGGCGTTTTCCGAGCTGGACTGGCAAAAAAGAGGGGCGGTCATTTGGACGCCCCGAAAAGTGCGTCAGCGAACTGACGCATCCACTGATACGCCAGCACAGCCATGACACCAACGCCGAAGGCGATCAACGCGGCGGGAACGGTCAACGCATCGGCATATGACTGGGCAAAAACCAGGCACTCAGCGGGAGTAACTTTGTCGACCATGGTCAAATCCCCGACAAATTGAAAGGGACTGACGTGAACTTCGAAACAATGCAGATTGAACTGACCAAGATCGTTGTATGGACAGCTATCGCGGAGGGCATCGCCTTCTTCTTCGCAATGCTCATGCTGTACATCGTCATCAAGTACGCGATCCGGGACGGGATCAACGAATCCAAGCTAGTGAGACGGGCATGGCATGAAGGAATCACCGACCCGATGGCGCGGGATGCCATGCGAGCGACGAAAGAAGCAGCGAGGGTGTTACCCCCGATGCGTGCTGATTGATGATGTGAGTTCATGGCGGCCCCGTTAACTTGACTTGGAGGCAAGTAAACCCGTGGCCTTGACTTGGAGTCAAGCTAAATCTTGACTCCAAGTCACATAATCAAAAGAACTTGACAAAGGAGTAACGCCATGCCTCACACGATCCAACTACTGGAAAAAGCGCTGGAACTGAAGAAGGCAGCCGACTGGTGCAGAGACCTAAACGTCACCGAATCCGCACTATCGAAGGCGAAGAAGAAAGGCCACATAAGCCCCCGTTTTGCTGCACATATGGCTATAGAAACAGGAGCAGACCCTATTTTTTGGTCGGCACTTGCTGTAGCAGAAGCCGAGCCAGACGGACCACTAAAACAACGACTTATGAAGTCACTTGACCGTCAAAAAACGGCGCTTCTGTGACAAACACCTTCAACCGCGCCCAACACCCGGCATGGGGCGGGCATCGCCCATGAAAATCATCCGAGGACTCTGGAACCTGCAGCACGGCACCACCAGCGGGTCGCCTCCCGGCTGCGCGCTCACCATCGG
>JAURWR010000054.1 GCA_030654805.1 Burkholderiaceae bacterium | reverse complement strand
CGAGCATCAGCACCACGCGGCTGATCTGCGAATCGGTCGCCGCCGCTTCCAGCACCGCCAGAACGTCGCGCAGCCGCGTGCTCTGGATCGAGTTGCCACGCAGTTGCGCGAGCGCGTTGTCACGCACGCCACCCGACAGTTCCTCGACCAGCGGGCCCTTCAGGTCGAGCACCAGCGCCGTCTTGTCCAGAATGACCGGGGCCTCGCGCTTGAACAGCGCGACCAGCAACAGGGCGAGCAGCAACAGGAACAACAGGTTCAGAACCGTGCGGCGGGCCGCGTCGATGAACCGCCACACGCCGGCGAGGCCGCGTCGCAACAGGGAGAGAGGACGCAGTGACATGGAAACTCCACTTTGAAGGTCGGCCGCGCGAGACTGTACGCGCCACGTCGGCCCGAGGCCCTGCACCCGGGTCGATCGAGATCAGGGAATCTGCGGTGGCGCGGTGAGCGCACGCAATGTGAGGCTGCTGAACGAGCACCACGGGTATTCGCCAGCTTCTCGCTGCAAGCGCAGGTGGCGGGGTGCCAGGCCTCATTGTCAAGGGCTATCGGTAAATTTCAATCAATTGCCTTTTCATGAACACAACGGCTCGCTACATTTTTTCTGCGGACACCATGTACGTCCCACCGATCAAGCAGCGAATTGCATTCAACCGAAGGAGACAGACGTGTCAAACGAAGCAAAGTGCCCGTTCTCCGGTGCCGCCCGCACCCAGGCAACCGTCCGCAGCGGCCAGACCAACGCCGACTGGTGGCCCAACCAGCTGAACCTGAAGATCCTGCACCAGCACTCGACCCAGGTCGACCCGATGGGCGAAGGCTTCAACTACGCCGAAGAATTCAAGACCCTCGATTTGGACGCCGTGGTCAATGATCTCAAGGCGCTGATGACCGACTCCCAGGACTGGTGGCCAGCCGACTGGGGCCACTACGGCGGGTTCTTCGTGCGCCTGTCCTGGCACGCTGCAGGCACCTACCGCATCTCGGACGGCCGAGGTGGTGCCGGCACCGGCGCGCAGCGCTTCGCCCCGCTGAACAGCTGGCCCGACAACGGCAACCTGGACAAGGCGCGCCGCCTGCTGTGGCCGATCAAGCAGAAGTACGGCCGCAAGCTGTCGTGGGCCGACCTGATCGTGCTGGCCGGCACCGTCGCGATGGACTCGATGGGCTTCAAGACCTTCGGGTTCGGCGGCGGCCGCCCCGACATCTGGGAACCGGAAGAGGACATCAACTGGGGAGCCGAAACACAGTGGCTGGCCACCAGCGACAAACCCGACAGCCGCTACTCCGGCGACCGGGAACTCGCCAATCCGCTGGCCGCCGTTCAGATGGGCCTGATCTACGTGAACCCGGAGGGCCCGGACGGCAACCCCGATCCGGTCGCATCGGGCCGCGATGTGCGCGAGACCTTCGCCCGCATGGCCATGGACGACGAAGAGACCGTGGCCCTGGTCGCCGGCGGCCACACCTTCGGAAAGGCCCACGGCGCCGGTGACCCGGCGCTGGTCGGCCGCGAGCCCGAGGGGGCCGACATCGAAGCACAGGGCCTGGGCTGGGCCAACCGGTTCGGCAGCGGCAAAGGGGCGCACACCACCACCAGCGGCATCGAAGGCGCCTGGAAACCGAACCCGACGACCTGGGACATGGGCTACTTCGACATGCTGTTCGGCTACGAGTGGGAGCTGAGCAAGAGCCCGGCCGGCGCCCACCAGTGGAGGCCGTTGAACTGCAAGCCCGAGCACCTGATCCCGGACGCACACGATCCGTCGAAGAAGAGCCCGCCGATGATGACGACGGCCGACCTGTCGCTGCGCATGGACCCGGCCTACGAGAAGATCTCGCGCCGCTTCCATCAGAACCCGCAGGCGTTCGCCGACGCCTTCGCCCGCGCCTGGTTCAAGCTGACGCACCGCGACATGGGTCCACGCGCGCGCTACCTCGGCAAGCTGGTGCCCAAGGACGTGCTGATCTGGCAGGACCCGGTCCCGGCCATCGATCACGCGCTGGTCACCGAGCAGGACGTCGCCGCGCTGAAGGCCAGGCTCCTCGCCTCCGGTCTGTCGATCTCGCAACTGGTCACGACGGCCTGGGCCTCGGCCTCGACCTTCCGCAGCAGCGACAAGCGCGGCGGCGCCAACGGTGCACGCATCCGCCTCGCGCCGCAGAAGGATTGGGAGGTCAACCAGCCGGCCGAACTGGCCCAGGTCTTGTCCCGGCTGGAAGCCGTGCGAGGAGAGTTCAACACCACGACATCCGGTGGCAAGAAAGTCTCGCTGGCCGATCTGATCGTGCTGGGCGGCTGCGCAGCCGTCGAGGCCGCGGCGAAGAAGGCCGGCGTCGAGGTGAAGGTCCCCTTCTCGCCGGGCCGGACAGATGCGTCACAGGAACAGACCGATGTGCACTCGTTCGCCGTGCTGGAACCGATGGCAGACGGCTTCCGCAACTACGCACGCAAGGGACTCGAGAGTTCAGCCACCGAGTTGCTGGTGGACCGGGCGCAACTGTTGAACCTGACCGCGCCCGAAATGACGGTGCTGGTCGGCGGCCTGCGCGCGCTGAACGCCAACGTCGGGAAGGCGGCCCACGGTGTCTTCACCAGGCGGCCCGAGACGCTGACGAATGACTTCTTCGTCAACCTGCTCGACATGAATACGAAGTGGCAGAAATCCACCACCTCAAAAGGCGTGCTGGAGGGGTGCGACCGGCGTACGGGCGAGACCCAGTGGACGGCTACCACCGTCGATCTGGTCTTCGGTTCGAACTCCCAGCTCCGAGCTCTCGCCGAGGTCCATGCGTGCAACGACTCGAAGCAGTCCTTCGTGCGCGATTTCGTGGCGGCGTGGAACAAGGTGATGAACCTCGATCGCTACGACCTGGCGTGAACGTCGATTGATCGACGCGATCTCGCTGGCGAGCGAGAGGGGATCGAGTGTGAGGGCGGCAGCGATGCCGCCCTTTTTCAGGGTCAAGCGCGAGGAACGCGAACGCCGGCCCGGCGACCAACGCAAAATCGCCGACGTTCCCGTTTCTCCAACAAAACCGTCCACCGACCTGCGCGAGACCCCGATCCATGAATCAGTACCAATGCCTGGTGTGCGGCTTCATCTACGACGAAGCGCTCGGCCTGCCCGACGACGGCATCCCCGCCGGCACCCCGTGGGCCGACGTGCCTGCCGACTGGGAGTGCCCGGACTGCGGCGTGTCGAAGTCCGACTTCGAGATGGTGGCGATCTGATGTCGAGCGACGCTGTGTCGACTGCCGCCCCGGTCGTCATCGTCGGCAGCGGGCTGGCCGGGTACGCGGTGGCACGCGAGTTCCGCAAGCTCGACAAGGAAACTCCGCTGATCGTGCTGAGCCGCGACCACGCAGGCTTCTATTCGAAGCCGATGCTGTCGAACGCGCTGGCCGGCAACAAGACCGCCGCCAGCCTGCTGATGAAGACCGCCGACAAGATGGCCACCGAATTGAACGCCAGCGTGCGCGCCGGTGTGTCGTTGCAAGGACTGGACACGGCGGAACGCCGCCTGACGCTCACAGATGGTGCGGTACTGAACTACCGCGACCTGGTGCTCGCGCTCGGCGCCGACCCGATCCGACTGCCGCTGGCCGGCGACGCGGCCGACACGGTGCTGTCGGTCAACGATCTCGACGACTACGCCCGCTTTGCCGATGCGCTGGAGGGCGCGCGCAGCGTCGCCATCCTCGGCGGCGGGCTGATCGGATGCGAGTTTGCCAACGACCTGCTGCATCGCGGCATCGTGCCGATCGTGCTCGACGTGGCCGACCGCCCGCTGTCGCGCCTGTTGCCGGCCGAGGGCAGCGCCTGGCTGCGCGCCCGGCTCGAAGCGGCGGGCGTGACGTTCCGCCTGGGCGTGGCGGCCAGCCGCGTCGACCGAGTTGAAGACGGTGGCGTGCGACTCGCGTTGAGCGATGGCAGCTCGCTGCGCGCCGACCGGGTGCTGTCGGCGATCGGCCTGCGGCCGAGGGTCGCGATCGCCGAAGCGGCCGGCCTCGCCATCGGCCGCGGCATCACCACCGACCGGCTGCTCGCGACCTCCGCGCCCCATGTGTACGCGGTCGGTGACTGCGCCGAGGTCGCGGGCCTGAACCTTCCTTACGTGATGCCGCTGATGCAGCAGTCTCGGGCACTCGCAGCGACGCTGTGCGGCCAATCGACACCGGTCGTCTACCCGGCGATGCCGGTGCTGGTGAAGACGCCCGCCTGCCCGACCGTCGTGTGCCCACCTCCCCCCGAGGCAACCGGCGAGTGGAATGTCGCATCGACCGACGAGGCCTGCGAGGCGCGCTACGTCGACCCCGATGGGAGGCTGCTCGGCTTTGCGCTGCTCGGCACGGCCACCTCGAAAAGGCAGGCGCTGGCGGCAGAGGTACCGGCCTGGTTCACGGACTGACCGGGGCGACCGGCACGGCAGCCTGAACTGCCGCCGCTCAGCCGCCGCGCTGGACAGCCTGTTCGGCATCCTCGGTGGCCTTGCGCAGCTTGACGCACTCGGCATCCCCGGCATAGGCCGCCTGGGCGCAGCGCTCATTGACACAGAGCGCCCTGGCGACGAAGCCCAGCCTGCCGCAGGTCTCGCGCAAATCGGTCACGCCCCGCTTGGGTGCGACCGGAAGCACCGGCTCGGTGACGGACGGCGGTGGCGACGGAGCAGACACCACAGCAACCGAGGGCAACGGCGCAGGCAGAGAAGCCTCCGGAGGCTTCGAGGTTGGCGCCGTGTTTTTCATCCGCGCAGGCGCCACAGTGGATCCCGGCCTCGCCGATGCGGGCGCGGGCGCGATGCTGCGGCGAACTGTCGTGGTCGGAACCACAGCGGACACCGCGACCGCCGGCACCACGCGCCCCACGTTCGCAGCGTCAGTCGCCGGGATGGCGGGCTTGATCTGCACCGGATTCCGAGGGCGCTGCACGCCCAGGTAGACGACCATCAGCGCCAGAGCCACTCCGGCAACTGCCCATGTGCGGATCGTGGATCCCGCGATGGTGCGGCCGGACTCCGGCGGCCCCGAAGTCGGGGCCGGATGGGCCGCCGTGGTCGCGGTACCGCTCGTTCTGGAAACACGCTCCGACGGGTCTGCACCGGCGATGACCGGGTCTGCGTGTGCCTTCGCAGGGCGCGCCCGAAGGGGTGGCGCTCCAGCCAGCGCGCGCACGGGCGGTGCCTCGGCAGAGAAGGTGTCGGCCACCCGAAATTCGGCAGGCAGCGTCAGGCTCGTCGGCATGGCTGCGGCGTCGGCATACACGCCGGCGCGACCCGACAGCACCGACGCGCAGTTCAGGCACGGGTCAGCGAGACGGGCGAGGTGATGGCCGCAGATCGGACATTTCATCGTGGTGTGCAGAGGCAAGCACGGACTTGCGCACTTGCGGCTGTATCGGCTCGGACGACGCCAACTTGAGCCCTGGCGCCGGCCCTCGGGCGATCAGATCGCCAGCGGATCCACGTCGACCGCCCATCGCAGGATGCGTTGTTCGGCCGGCAGTTCGCGCCGCAGCGCATGCAGAGCGGGCAGCCAGTCGGCGAGAAAGCGCTGCAACACCCCCCGCGACGGTGACTCGACCAGAAGCTGCATGCGCTCGACGTTGGCAACCCGCGCGATCGGGGTCGGCACCGGCGAATACACCGTCACGGCCGCGCTGTCGCAAGCCCTTTCGGCAGCCTGCGCCGCAACCTGCAGGAAACCGCGCGCAGCGTCCGCCGTGCGCGCCTCGGCGCGCAGCAGCGCCAGATGAGAGAAAGGCGGCAGCCCGGCCATGCGGCGCTCGGCCAGCTGCGCAGCCGCAAACGCCTCGAAATCGTGACCGCGCAGCGCGGCGTACAGCGCGTGCTGCGGATGCCAGGTCTGCACCCACATCTCGCTGGCGGCGGATTGCGCGGCATCGCGCCCGGCGCGGCCCGCCGCCTGCATCAGCAGTGCGAACAGCCGCTCGGGCGCACGGAAGTCGCTGCTGAACAGCGAGGTGTCGGGGTTGACTGCAGCGACCAGCGTGATGCCCCGGAAATCATGGCCCTTGGTGATCATCTGCGTGCCGACCAGCACATCGACCTCGCCGGCATGCACCGCGCCGAGCTGCGCTTCGAGCGCCCCCTTGCCACGCGTGCTGTCGGCGTCGATGCGGGCGATGCGCGCCGGTCGCCCATCCGGATGCGTCAGCAGCTCAGCCAGCTGCTCTTCCAGGCGCTCGGTACCGCGGCCCATCGGCGCGATGTCGAGGTTGCCGCAGTCGGGGCAGGCTCGCGGCACGCGCTCGGTGAAGCCGCAGTGGTGGCAGCGCAGCGTGCGGTCGAGCTTGTGGAAAACGCGCCAGGCGCTGCAATGAGGGCAGCCGCTTTTCCAGCCACAGTCTCCGCAATGCAGCACCGGTGCATAGCCGCGGCGATTCAGGAAGACCAGACTCTGCTCACCGCGCGCGATGCGCTGCTGCAGCGCCGCCAGCACAGGCGGCGAGATCGCCGCGCCGCCCTTCACGCGCGGTTGCAGGTTCATGTCGACCAGCCGCACGGCCGGCAACGCGCCGCCGCCGATGCGTGCCGGCAGCGACAGCCGCCGGTAACGACCTTCTTCGGCGCGCTGCCAGCTTTCCAGCGACGGGGTGGCCGAGCCCAGCAGGACCGTGGCGCCTTCGAGCTTGCCTCGGTAAACGGCCAGATCACGCGCCGAGTAGCGGGCCCCCTCCTGCTGCTTGTACGAGGGATCGTGCTCCTCGTCGACGACGATCAGCCCGAGTCGAGGCATCGACGCGAACACCGCGAGCCGGGTGCCAAGCACCAGATCGGCCAGCCCGAGATGCGCCGCGAGCCAGCTGCGCAGCCGCTGCGCGGGTGTCAACCCGCTGTGCATCGCGACGATGTGGCGTCCTGCAAAGCGTTCGGCGAAGCGCGCTTCGAGCTGAGGGGTCAGGTTGATCTCCGGCACCAGCACCAGCACCTGGCGCCCGTCGGCCAGCGCCTGGGCGGCGGCACGCAGGTAGATCTCGGTCTTGCCACTGCCGGTGATGCCGTGCAGCAACACGGTCGGGGCGCTGGCCGGCCCCGGCTCGTTCGTCGGGCTCTGCATGACCCGCAGTTCCGCGAGGGCCCGGGTTTGCGCTGCGTCGAGCTCCGGAGCGACTCCGCTCGCTGCGGCTTGAGCTTCAGCCGGCTCACTCGGCGGCAACCTCGCCCATGCCTTGTGCAAACGCGCGATGCGCTGCCGCACCTGGGTGTCATCGAGCTTGCGCAGCTCCGGTGGCAGCACCGACAAGGCGACCTCGCCGATACCTCGCTGGTAGTAGCCGGCCGCGAACTCGACCAGCTGGCACCAGGTATCGCGCAGCGGCGCCAGCGAGGTCAGCACGTGCAGCAGCGACTTGACGTCGAGGGCAGGAGGGACCGGCTCGGGGCTCGCAACGGCGAGATCGGCCCACACGATGCCGGTCACCTCGCGGCGCCCGAGCGGCACCCGCACCAGCGTGCCCGGGGCCAACGCCGGATCGCCGAGGTAGGTCAGCGGCTCGCGCAGCGACGTGTGCTGGGGGGTATCCACCGCGACCCTCAGATGGATGGGTTCAGTCATCGCTGTCAACCCCCGACTTAAACGCCAAAGCTAGAGTTCTTCTGAGACAAACCCCATAAGCCCCTGATTTGAATGTACTTTTCGGCCTGTTCACCAATTTTGTGGATAACTTTGTGGGCAACCCTCTCAAACCGTCGCTAAAGCATTGATTCATCGGGGGCCGCCTTGCGTTGCTCACTTTCGCGGCAAGATACGAGAGGTCAATCAAATCAATGACTTACCGAAAATAGAACAATTTTTTGTGCTGCACCGCAGCAGCATTCAGCGCCAACTCAGGCACTACGAAAAATGGGGATAAGTCAATGCCTGAGCACTCACTCACCTGCGAATTCAGGCAGTGAAACACTGCTCGCCGTTTGAACCGGCCGTACGCGGCCGGTCAGCGTGGCTGACGCAAGCGCCTCGACACCTCGTGCACCGCATCGACCAGCACGGTGACGTTCTCCGGCGGCGTGTACTGGCTGATGCCGTGACCGAGGTTGAAGATGTGGCTGTCGACCTGGCCGTCGCGCGGTGCGCCGGGCGCACCGAAGCTTTCCAGCGTCTTGGCGACTTCGGCGCGGATCTGCTCAGGCCCGGCGAACAGCACGTTCGGGTCGAGGTTGCCCTGCAAAGCGACACGATCGCCAACGCGAGCGCGCGCCGACTTCAGATTGACGGTCCAGTCCAGCCCGAGCACATCGGGTTGGAGTGCGGCCATCTCCTCGAGCCACAGCCCGCCACCCTTGGTGAAGACGATGTGCGGGATTCGCTGGCCATCGTGTTCCTTCTTCAGCTGTTGCAGCACGCGCTTCGTGTAGGCGAGACTGAACTCCTGGAAAGCGCCGTCCGCCAGCACACCGCCCCAGCTGTCGAACACCATCACCGCCTGTGCGCCAGCCTCGATCTGGGTGTTGAGGTACAGCGCCACCGCGTCGGCATTGATGGCCAGGATGCGGTGCATCAGGTCGGGACGGCTGTACAGCATCGTCTTGACGAGGCGGTAGTCGTCGGACCCGGCGCCTTCGACCATGTAGCAGGCCAGCGTCCACGGACTGCCCGAAAAACCGATCAACGGCACGCGACCGTTGAGCGCCTTGCGGATCGAGGTGACCGCGTCGAACACGTAGCGCAGCTTGTCCATGTCGGGCACCGCGAGCTGGTCGACGGCCGCTTCGTCACGCACAGCGCGCTCGAACTTCGGCCCTTCGCCCAGCGCGAAGCTCAGCCCAAGGCCCATTGCGTCGGGCACCGTCAGGATGTCGCTGAACAAGATCGCCGCATCGAGCGCATAGCGATCGAGCGGCTGCAGGGTCACCTCGGTGGCGTAGTCGGTGTTCGTGGCCAGGCCCATGAAGCTGCCCGCCTTGACCCGCGTCGCGCGGTACTCCGGCAGGTAGCGGCCCGCTTGGCGCATCAGCCAGACAGGTGTGTGGTCGGTGGGCTGGCGCAGACAGGCGCGCAGGAAACTGTCGTTTTGCAGCGGTGCGTACATCGCAGAATTATCACGCTCATAATTTCGCCGACTTGCCGTTTCCGCCCCGGAAAAACTCAGGGCCCCACAGGAGCTGACCATGCGCGCCAACACCATCCTCCAGACCATCGGCCACACCCCGCACATCCGCATCAACCGGTTGTTCGGCAGCGGCTCACAGGTGTTCATCAAGAGCGAGCGGGCCAATCCTGGTGGCTCGATCAAGGACCGCATCGCGCTGGCGATGGTCGAGGCAGCCGAGGCAGCAGGCTTGCTCGAACCGGGCTCGACAATCATCGAGCCGACCTCGGGCAACACCGGTGTCGGGCTGGCCATGGTCGCTGCAGTCAAGGGCTACAAGCTGGTGCTGGTGATGCCCGAAAGCATGAGCATCGAACGACGGCGTCTGATGCTGGCCTACGGCGCCACCTTCGAACTGACGCCGCGCGAGAAGGGCATGAACGGCGCCATCGCCCGCGCGACCGAACTGGTCGCCGCGACACCCAATTCGTGGATGCCGCAGCAGTTCGAGAACCCGGCCAACATCGACGTGCATGTGCGCACCACCGCAGTCGAGATCGCCAACGACTTTCCCGAGGGCCTCGATGCCCTGATCACCGGCGTGGGAACCGGTGGGCACATCACCGGCTGCGCACAAGCGTTGAAGGCAAAGTGGCCCCACCTGAAGGTCTACGCCGTGGAGCCGGCCGCCAGCCCGGTGATCAGTGGTGGCAAGCCTGCGCCGCACCCGATTCAGGGCATAGGCGCCGGATTCATCCCGAAGAACCTGCATACCGATCTGCTGGACGGCACGATTCAAGTGGAAGCCGAAGCTGCGCGCGAGATGGCTCGACGGTGCGCACGCGAGGAAGGCATGCTGGTCGGCATTTCGTCAGGGGCTACGCTGGCGGCCATCGCGCAGAAGCTACCGGAGTTGCGCCCAGGCGCCACGGTGCTCGGTTTCAACTACGACACCGGTGAACGCTACCTGTCGATCGAAGGCTTCTTGCCGACCGAGTGAATGCGCAGCCCTGGTACGGCATGACGAACTGATCCTGCTCAGCAAGTCGGCGGGCGTGATCCACACGTCGACAGCCCAAACCAGTCGCTGTGTCGTGATCCTGCCAAGGGTTGGCAGTAGCATGCGCGCATTCCATTGAACGGGAGCACCCCATGTTGCGCAGACTTTGGCTGGCCGCTCTGGCCTTGACGGCGACGCTCGCATTGAGTGGTTGCGGGTACAACCAATTCCAGAAACTCGACGAAGAGGTGAAGGCCAGTTGGGCCGAGGTGCTGAACCAGTACCAGCGTCGTGCTGACCTGATTCCCAACATCGTCGCCACCGTCAAAGGCGAAGCCAATTTCGAACAGGAAACCCTGACCAAGGTCATCGAGGCACGCTCCAAGGCGACCAGCATCCAGGCCACGCCGGAACTGATCAACGATCCTGCGGCGTTCCAGAAATTCCAGGCCGCTCAAGGCGAGTTGACCGGCGCGCTGAGCCGCTTGATGGTGGTCGCCGAGCAGTACCCGAACCTCAAAGCCAACCAGGGCTTCCAGGATCTGCGGGTGCAGCTCGAAGGCACCGAGAACCGTGTGACGGTGGCACGCAACCGCTATATCAAAACGGTGGCCGAGTACAACGTTCTGGCGCGCAGCTTTCCCAACAACCTGACGGCGATGGTGTTCGGCTACGCGGTCAAGCCCAGCTTCACGGTGCAGAACGAGGCTGAGATCTCGAAGCCGCCGGCGGTGAATTTCGACAAGCCTGCGTCGAAGTAGCGCCATCGATCGCGCTGATGCCCAGCTAAAGAACCGAACCCAATTGATCGCATCGATGAGCGCCCACCTGTCCGGGCGCCGGTATCGCTCCGCTCATCCGGCGGCAGTGGTTCGTATGGTGATGCTGCTGGCTGCGTTCATCGGGCTGTTGATCAGCGGCCTGGCCAGCGCACAAGACGTGCTGGCGGTGCCGCCCCTCGCAGCGCAGGTGATCGATCAGACTGGCTCGCTTGACGAACCGCAGCGCGCGGCGCTGGCGGCCAAACTGGCCGCGATCGAGCAGCAAACCGGCAGCCAGATCGTCGTGCTGCTGGTGCCAAGCACCTTGCCCGAGGACATCGCCACCTACAGCCAACGTGTGGCGGACACCTGGAAGATCGGCCGCCACGACATCGGTGACGGCCTGGTGATCGTCGTTGCCAAGAATGACCGTCGGGTGCGCATCGAGGTCGCCAAGGCCCTCGAGGGCGCCATCCCCGACCTGGCGGCCAAACGCGTGATCGACGCGCAGATCACGCCAGCCTTCCGTGCCGGTGATTACGCTGGCGGCCTGAATGCGGCAATCGACCAACTTGCTGCACGCATTCGAGGTGAGGCGTTGCCCGCACCACCGCAGCCTGAAGCTCGGCGCGACGGTGGACCCCGGGGGTTGAATCTGGACGCACTCGCGATCTTCTTCTTCGTCATTGTGCCGATGGCCGGGGCACTGCTGACAAAGCTGCTCGGACGCAAGCTGGGATCGCTGGCCACAGGCGGGGTGGCCGGTGCGGTGGGCTGGTGGCTCACCACGAGCCTGCTCATCGCCGGCGGCGCAGGCGTGGTGGCGTTGGTGCTGGTTGGCATCTTCGGCATCGGATCGACTCGCGGAGGGCGCGGCAGCGGTGGACCGCCGATCATCTGGGGCGGCGGAGGGAGCAGTGGTGGATGGGGAGGTGGCGGCAGCGGGGGCGGGGGCTTCAGCTCCGGTGGTGGGGGCGATTTCGGTGGCGGCGGTGCCTCCGGCAGCTGGTAGCCCTGACGGTCATCGGAAATCAACGACGTGAATAGGCTCATACGCATCCTGAAACACCGCTGGCTGGACGAGGCCGACGCGCGCCGCGCCCTCGGTGCGGATGGTCTGCGCCGGCTTGAGCAGCGAGTGGCCGCCAGCGAGCGCGCCCACACGGGTGAATTGCGCGTCTGCATCGAAGCGGGATTGCCACTGAGCTACTTGTGGCGCAGCGCCACTGCACGCGAACGAGCCATTTCGATGTTCAGCAAGCTGCGCGTGTGGGACACCGAGAACAACAACGGCGTGCTGATCTACCTGCTGCTGGCCGAGCACCGCATCGAGATCGTTGCCGACCGGGGCATCACCCAGCGGGTGCCAACGACCACCTGGCAGCAGATTTCGGATGCGATGGTGGAAGCCTTTCAGGCGAGAGACTACGAGCATGGCTTGCTCGATGCCGTCGATCGAGTGGGCGCACTGCTGGCTCAGAATTTTCCGGTCGACGACCCCGCCATCGTCAATCCAAACGAGCTGCCGGATCGCCCCGACATCCGTTGAGCAAGCAGTCGCAGCCGCTCGCACTTCAAACGCAAGGCACAAAAAAACCCGCCACAGTGGGCGGGTTACTTTCAAGTCGTCGTCGCTCTGTCTTTACTTTTTCCGGAACTTTCGAAGTGCCGCGATCTGCGCGGCCATCGTGGCGAACTCGCCTTGCGCCTTCGCGAAGTCGATGTCGCTCTTGGCATTCTTCATCGCCTCTTCGGCGCGCTGTTTTGCTTCGTTGGCCTTGGCCTCATCAAGATCGTGACCGCGGATGGCGGTATCGGCCAGCACGGTGACTGTGCCCGGCTGCACTTCAAGAATGCCACCCGCCACGAACACGAATTCTTCAGCATCGTTGTCAGCACGAATGATCCGCACAGCGCCCGGCTTGATGCGCGTGATCAACGGCGTGTGGCGGGGATAGATGCCCAGCTCGCCCATCTCGCCCGGCAGGGCCACGAACTTGGCCTCGCCGGAGAAGATGGACTCTTCGGCGGATACGACGTCTACGTGGAGTGTGGCCATGTTGATGTTCCGTTAGCGTGAGAAAGAAGTTTGCAAAGCAAGCAATCGCTGGGCGGGCAAGCTGTCGAGTTGCATCGGCCCCTTGTCCGATGATCCCAACAACCCTACCCGCTTTCGCGGACCGCGCTGCTTACTGCATCTTCTTCGCCTTCTCGAAGGCTTCGTCGATCGTTCCGACCATGTAGAAGGCTTGTTCCGGCAAACTGTCGCACTCGCCAGACACGATCATCTTGAAGCCGCGGATGGTTTCCTTCAGCGTCACGTACTTGCCCGGCGCGCCGGTGAACACCTCGGCCACACTGAACGGCTGGCTCAAGAAACGCTGGATCTTTCGAGCGCGGGCCACAGCCAGCTTGTCTTCCGGAGCCAGTTCGTCCATGCCCAGAATCGCGATGATGTCGCGCAGTTCCTTGTAGCGCTGCAGCGTGCCTTGCACCGCACGGGCGGTGTTGTAGTGGTCCTCGCCGACGACGTTCGGGTCGAGCTGACGGCTGGTCGAGTCGAGTGGGTCGACCGCCGGGTAGATGCCCAGCGAGGCGATGTCACGCGACAGCACGACGGTGGAATCCAAGTGTGCGAAGGTGGTTGCCGGTGATGGGTCGGTCAAGTCATCGGCGGGCACGTAAACGGCCTGGATGGAAGTGATCGAACCCACCTTGGTCGACGTGATCCGCTCTTGCAGCCGGCCCATTTCCTCGGCCAGCGTCGGCTGGTAACCCACGGCAGAAGGCATCCGACCCAGCAGCGCCGACACTTCGGTCCCGGCCAGCGTGTAGCGGTAGATGTTGTCGACGAAGAACAGCACGTCCTTGCCTTCGTCACGGAACGACTCGGCGATCGTCAGGCCGGTCAACGCGACGCGCAGGCGGTTGCCCGGTGGCTCGTTCATCTGGCCGTAGACCATCGCAACCTTCGACTCCGGCAGGTTCTCCAGGTTCACGACGCCCGAGTCGGCCATCTCGTGATAGAAGTCGTTGCCCTCGCGGGTGCGCTCACCGACACCGGCGAACACGGACAAACCGCTGTGCGCCTTCGCGATGTTGTTGATCAGCTCCATCATGTTCACGGTCTTGCCGACACCGGCGCCGCCGAACAGACCCACCTTGCCGCCCTTGGCGAACGGGCAGACCAGGTCGATCACCTTGATGCCGGTTTCGAGCAGGTCCTGCGACGGGCTGAGCTCGTCATACGCGGGCGGCTTGCGGTGGATCGATGCAGTCAGCTCCTGACCGACCGGGCCCCGCTCGTCGATTGGCGCGCCCAGCACGTCCATGATGCGGCCCAGGGTCGCACGACCGACCGGCACGGTGATAGGGTTCCGGGTGTTGACCACCGTCAGACCGCGACGCAGGCCGTCGGACGAACCCAGCGCAATGGTGCGCACGACGCCATCGCCCAGCTGCTGCTGGACTTCGAGGGTCAGGCCCAGGCTGTCGAGCTTCAGTGCGTCGTAGATCTTCGGCATTGCGTTGCGGGGGAATTCCACGTCGACCACCGCGCCGATGCACTGGACGATCTTGCCTTCTGTAGCCACTGCGGACATGTTCGTATCCTTAGAAAAAACGAATTCTGGGGTTCTGGGGTCGTGGATGGCGCCGATCAGACGGCAGCCGCACCGGCGACGATTTCAGACAGTTCTTTGGTGATCGCGGCTTGGCGCGTCTTGTTGTAGATGAGTTTCAGCTCGCCGATCACCGAGCCCGCGTTGTCGGTAGCTGACTTCATCGCCACCATGCGCGCGGACTGCTCCGAAGCCATGTTCTCGGCAACCGCCTGGTAGACCAGCGCTTCGGTATAGCGAAGCAACAACTCGTCGATCACCGTTTCTGCATCGGGTTCGTACAGGTAGTCCCAACCGTACTTGCCGGCGCCAGCTGGCGTTTCCGCTTCCATGCTTAGCGACGACAGCGGCAGCAACTGCTGCACCAACGGCTCCTGTTTCATCGTGTTGATGAAACCGGTGTAGCAGAGGTAGACCGCACTGAGCTTGCCTTCGGCATAGGCGTCGAGCAAGACCTTCACCGGACCGATCAGCTTCTCAAGGTGCGGCTTGTCACCCAGCTGCGTGGCGTGCGAGACGACCTTCGCACCGACGCGATTCAGAAAGCCCAGCCCCTTGTTGCCGATCGCGACGGCTTCGGCCTTGAAGCCCTGCCCTTCGATTTCCTTCAACTTCAGGGTCACTGCACGCAACACGTTGGTGTTCATGCCGCCACACAGACCCTTGTCGGTGGTGACAACGATGAAACCGACCGTCTTCACGCCGGTGTTCTGGACCAGGAACGGGTGCTTGTACTCGGGCGTGGCCTTCGACAGGTTGGCCGCGAGACTGCGGATTTTCTGGGCGTAAGGCCGAGCGGCGCGCATGCGCTCCTGGGCCTTGCGCATCTTCGAAGCGGCGACCATTTCCATGGCCTTGGTGATCTTCTTGGTGTTCTCGACACTCTTGATCTTGCCGCGTATTTCCTTGCCTGCTGCCATGACGAAACTCCTGGTTAAGTCGTGGGCGGATTAAGCGAAGGACTTCTTGAAGGCGGCGACAGCGGATGACAGCTCAGCTTCGGAGTCCTTGTCGAGCGCCTTCGCGTCTTCGATCTTCTTGAGTAGTCCGGCGTGGCTGGTCTTCAAGAACTGGTGCAGGCCGGATTCGAACGCCAACACCTTTTTCACGTCCACATCGTCCATGAAGCCCTTGTTGACGGCGAACAGCGTCGCACCCATCAGCGAGATCGGCAGCGGCGAATACTGAGCCTGCTTCAGCAGTTCGGTGACACGTGCACCGCGGTCGAGCTGCTTGCGGGTGGCTTCATCGAGGTCGGACGCGAACTGCGCGAAGGCGGCGAGTTCACGGTACTGCGCCAGGTCGGTACGGATACCACCGGACAGGCTCTTGATCACCTTGGTCTGCGCTGCACCACCAACTCGCGACACCGAGATACCGGCGTTGATGGCGGGACGGATACCGGCGTTGAACAGCGAGGTTTCCAGAAAGATCTGTCCGTCGGTGATCGAGATCACGTTGGTCGGCACGAACGCGGACACGTCGCCGGCCTGCGTCTCGATGATCGGCAGCGCCGTCAGCGAACCGGTCTTGCCCTTGACGGCGCCCTTGGTGAAGGCTTCGACGTAGTCGGCGTTCACGCGAGCAGCACGTTCGAGCAGGCGGCTGTGGAGATAGAACACGTCGCCGGGATAGGCTTCACGGCCTGGCGGACGGCGCAGCAGCAACGACACCTGGCGATACGCGACGGCCTGCTTGGACAGGTCGTCATAGACGATCAGCGCGTCTTCGCCACGGTCGCGGAAGTACTCGCCCATCGTGCAGCCGGAGTAGGCAGACACATACTGCATCGCAGCCGATTCGGCGGCGGTCGCAGCCACGACGATGGTGTATTCCATCGCGCCGTTGGCTTCAAGCGAGCGCACGACGTTCTTCACCGACGAGGCCTTCTGGCCGATCGCGACGTAGATGCAGGTCATGTTTTGACCGCGCTGGTTGATGATCGCGTCGATCGCCACCGCAGTCTTGCCGGTCTGGCGGTCGCCGATGATCAGTTCGCGCTGGCCGCGGCCGACCGGCACCATCGAGTCGATGGACTTCAGTCCGGTCTGCATCGGCTGGTCGACCGACTTCCGTGCGATCACGCCTGGAGCGATTTTTTCGATCGGCATCGACAGCTGCGCGTTGATCGGGCCCTTGCCGTCGATCGGCTGACCCAGCGCATTGACCACGCGGCCCTTGAGCTCCGGACCGACCGGCACTTCCAGAATGCGGCCCGTGCACTTGACGGTGTCGCCTTCGGCGATGTGCTCGTACTCACCCAAGATCACCGCGCCGACCGAATCGCGCTCAAGGTTCAGCGCGAGGCCGAAGGTCGAGGTGCCATCGGGCGAAGCCGGGAACTCGAGCATTTCGCCCTGCATCACGTCAGACAAGCCGTGCACCCGGCAGATACCGTCCGCCACCGACACAACGGTGCCCTGGTTGCGGATGTCGGTCGACGCGCCAAGACCTTCGATGCGGCTCTTGATGAGTTCGGAAATTTCAGCGGGATTCAATTGCATGAGTTCTCTCCTGTCTGTGCGTTCGCCCCTGCAGGTGCGGCGCCCGTCAGAATGAATGACTGGGAATGTGGCCGGGCGGTTTTCGCGGCAATCAAGCCGTGAGCGCCACCCGCATTTGTTCAAGACGCGCCTTCACCGAGGTGTCCATGACCTCATCGCCGACGACAACACGGATGCCCCCGATCAGCGCTGGCTCGAGCTGCACCACCACGTTCAGCTTGCGTGCGAAGCGCTTTTCCAGCGTTGCGACCACGTCGGCCAGCTGCGTCGCCTCGATGGGAAACGCACTGAAAACCGTGGCGTCCGAGACTCCCGCTCCTGCGTTGGCGAGAGCGTGAAACTGCTGAGCGATTTCAGGCATCACGGTGAGACGACCGTTGTCGATGACCGTGCGAAGCAGGTTCTTCATCGGCTCGGACAGCGGCGACTTCACGACCGACGCGATCAGATCGAACACCTGCTCGGAGCTGACCTTGGGGCTGTTCGCGAATTCACGCAGCTGCGCGTTTCCGGCTATCGCCGCCAGCGCATCGACCTGCTGC
>JAURWR010000053.1 GCA_030654805.1 Burkholderiaceae bacterium | reverse complement strand
GGGATCAGCAGCAGGTTCTTGGCCTCGGGGCAGATCTTCTCGATCGCCGCCATCGCCGCCTGCACCGCCAGCGGCAGCATCTCGGCTGTCAGGTTGTTGAACCCACCTGGAAACAGGTTGGTGTCCACCGGGGCCAGTTTGAACCCGGCGTTTCGCACATCCACCGACGTATAGAACGGTGGCGTGTGTTCCATCCATTCCAGTCGGAACCACCGCTCGATGGCAGGCAGCGATTCGAGGATGCGCTGCTCCAGCTCGTTGATCGGGCCGGTCAGTGCAGTGATGAGATGAGGAACCATGGCGAGAGCCCGTTTTGCGATTGACGGATAACGATACTCGGCTTGGCAGTTTTCAGCCGCGAGTACCCGCTGATTCATCCGCAGATGGCGAGCATGCGCACAAAAAACAAGAGCCGCCTCGCGGCGGCTCTTGCTCTCGATTCCATACCACCCGGAGGCTCAGCCGGGTGCCCTGAAACCGAGAAAGCTCACTGGTGGTAGGCCGTCTCGCCGTGGGACGAGATGTCGAGGCCTTCGCGCTCCTCGTCCTCAGGTACACGCAATCCGATCAGCAGATCGACCACCTTGAATGCCACGATCGACACCACACCCGACCAGACGATCGTGATCAGCACCGCCTTCGCCTGGATCCACACCTGGGCGGCGATCGAGTAGTCGGCTGGCGTCACCATCGTGACCGTGACCCAGTCGGCCACGTAGCCCGGGCCACCGAGGCTCGGAGCGTTGAACACACCGGTCAACAGCGCGCCGACGATGCCGCCGACACCGTGAACCCCGAACACGTCGAGCGAGTCATCGGCACCGAGGATCTTCTTCAGTCCGCTGACACCCCACAGACAGGCGAAGCCGGCGACCAATCCGATGATCAACGCACCGCCGATGCCCACATTGCCGCAAGCCGGCGTGATGGCGACCAGACCGGCCACCGCACCCGAAGCAGCTCCCAGCATCGACGCCTTGCCCTTGATCAGCGCTTCACCCGCGCACCAAGCCAGCACCGCCGCCGCCGTGGCACCGAAGGTGTTGATGAAGGCCAGAGCCGCAAAGCCGTTAGCTTCGAGTGCCGAACCGGCGTTGAAGCCGAACCAGCCCACCCACAGCAGCGAGGCACCAACCATCGTCAGTGTCAGCGAGTGCGGCGTGAACGCCTCCTTGCCGTAGCCGACGCGCTTGCCGAACATGTAGGCACCGACCAGACCAGCAACAGCTGCGTTGATGTGCACCACCGTGCCGCCCGCGAAGTCGAGCGCGCCCGATTGCCAGATGTAGCCGGCTTTCGACGTCATTTCATCGACGACTTCCTTGCTGGCGTACGCATCCGGGCCCATCCAGAACCAGACCATGTGGGCCATCGGCGCATAGCTGAAGGTGAACCAGATCGCCATGAACAACAGCACGGCCGAGAACTTGGCCCGTTCGGCGAACGCACCGACGATCAGCGCGCAGGTGATCGCAGCGAATGACGCCTGGAACACCGCGAACACGATCTCGGGGATGTAGACGCCCTTGCTGAACGTCGCGGCATTGGCGAAAGTGCCCGCAGCGTTGTCCCAGACACCCTTCATCATCAAACGGTCCAGACCGCCGAAGAACGCGTTGCCTTCGGTGAACGCCAGGCTGTAGCCGTACACGAACCACAGCACGACGATCATCGAGAAGGTCACCATCACCTGCATCAGGATCGACAGCATGTTCTTGCTGCGGACAAGGCCGCCGTAGAACAAGGCCAATCCGGGCACGGCCATCATGATGACCAGCAAGGTGGACACCAACATCCAAGCGGTGTCACCTTTGTTCGGCACCGGCGGCGCAGCAGCTGGTGCTGCTGTGGCCGCCACAGCTTCAGCGGCGGCAGGAGCCGGCGCCATCGCGTCGGTCGCCGCAGACGCTGCTTCGGTGACCATCACCGCAGCTTCGGCGACCGCCGGAGCGGACGCAGCGCCGTCCTGCGCAAAGCTCGCGGCAGAGAAGCCCAGGACGGCAAGTCCGAGGGCGAGGGTAGCAATCAGTTTTTTCATGGGGCTCGTCTTTCTCGGTTGGGCTTCAGAGCGCGTCTTTACCCGTCTCGCCGGTGCGGATGCGGACGACCTGCTCCAGCGACGACACAAAAATCTTCCCATCGCCGATCTTTCCGGTGCGGGCTGCGTTTTCGATGGCCTCGATGACACGGTCGACGATGCCGTCGTCGACGGCCGCCTCGATCTTGACTTTCGGAAGAAAGTCCACCACGTACTCGGCACCGCGATACAGCTCGGTGTGGCCCTTCTGGCGGCCGAAGCCCTTGACCTCGGTCACCGTAACGCCTTGCACGCCGATGGCGCTCAAGGCCTCGCGGACTTCGTCAAGCTTGAAAGGCTTGACGATGGCTGTCACCATCTTCATGGCGTTCTCCTTAAAAAAGTAATGGCGCTCAGAAAGACTTGGACAGCGTGAAGACACCCGTGCTGCTGCTGATCTTCTTGCCGGTCACGCCCGCGTAATTGCGGTTCGTGTCGACGTAGGCAATGCCAGCCACGAAGCCGTTGCCGAAGGTGTAGGTCGCGCCGAGTTTCCAGTCGGTGTAGCCGGAGGTGACGTTGCCGTTGATCTCCGTCAGCTTCGCAGCACCCTTGAGCTTTTGGTAGCCGACGTGGCCGGAAACACCAAAGCCGCTGCCGAGGTCGTACGCACCCGAGAGATCGACGTAGTAAGAGCCTTCCGCGTTGCCGCCGGTGTAGAGGTCTTCAGCGCTGAAGAAGTCGGACATCGGGTAAGAAAACTTCAAACTGACAGGGCCATAGCTGGTGCCCACATAGAGCTCGGTGTTCTTGATCTCCGGAGTGTGGTTCCGATCACTGCCTGGATAGTAGTAATGCAACACGCCGAGGTCGTAGCCGAAGTCACCCAGCGTGCCCTTGTAGCCGCCGTAGAAATCCATCTCGATGTTCGCGCCGCCGAAGAAGTCGCTGTCGATGTTCGAGTTCCAGTTGCCGATGTAGAAGCCCGAACTGTGGGCAACGTCAAAGCCGCCGGAAAAGGCAGGCCGTCGATCGGTTTGCGAAATGCCGCGGAAGCGGTAGTCGGAAGACAGGGACACGTTGCCGGTGATCGTCCAGTCCGGAGTGGGTGCAGGCGCTGGATCGGCGGCGTGGCTGAAGGTCGACACCGACGCAATCAGTGCAGTCGCGAGGGCAATTTGAGTTTTGTTCATGGGTTCGCTGATTGAGAGTGGAGGGACGATGCAGGAACACGGTTTGCAGAAACCGTGCCCGCTGCATTCCCATGAAAAAAGACCCATGAATGCGCTGCGGCAACCCTCCAAGCCGCCCTGTTTGGGGGCGACCCTCACGATCCGCACCTTTGTGGTGCAACTTTGGCTTCACCCACCTCCGGGGGAGTCGCGACTGGCTTTCAAATGCCACGATGGCTCGCCATGGCCCTCGCCCTTGTCCGCAGCCGTGCCCTCGACGGCCTCAATGCACCTCCGGTCACGGTGGAGGTTCACCTCGCCAACGGCTTGCCGAGTTTCACGCTGGTGGGGCTGGCCGATACCGAAGTGAAGGAAGCCCGCGAACGGGTTCGCGCCGCCTTGCAGAACAGTGCGCTGGAGTTTCCGCACAACAAGCGCATCACGGTGAACCTGGCTCCCGCCGACCTGCCGAAGGAATCGGGGCGCTTCGACCTGCCCATTGCCCTGGGCATCCTGGCCGCCAGCGGGCAGATCGATGCACAGCGTTTGGCGCAAGCCGAATACGCCGGCGAACTGTCTCTGGCTGGCGATCTGAGACCCGTTCGTGGTGCGATCGCGATGGCGCTGGCGCTCAAGCGCGCTGACTCGACCGGCGCTCTGGTGCTGCCTCAATCGAGCGCGCAGGAAGCCGCGCTGGTGCCGGGGCTGCGCATCCACGGCGCAATGCACCTGCTCGATGTCGTGCGCTCGCTGCTGCCGATCGAGGCCGAACTGCGGGTCGACCTGCCCCTGGCCCGGCCAACGTTCTCCTCGACCCACGGCGATCAGGCGCAGCCAGCCGTGATCGACCTCCGCGATGTCAAGGGCCAGACCGCCGCCAAGCGCGCACTCGAAGTGGCGGCCGCCGGCGGGCACAGCGTGCTGATGACCGGGCCTCCGGGCACCGGAAAATCGATGCTGGCGCAGCGGTTCACCACGTTGCTGCCGGCGCTGTCCGAGGCCCAGGCGCTGGAATCGGCAGCGGTGATCAGCCTCAACGGCAGCGTCTTCGACGCCTCGCAGTGGGCCCGCAGGCCGTTTCGCCACCCTCACCACACGGCTTCATCGGTCGCGCTGGTCGGGGGCGGCTCACCGCCGCGCCCTGGGGAAATCTCGCTGGCGCACGAGGGCGTGCTGTTCCTGGATGAGCTGCCCGAGTTCCCACGAATGGCACTCGAGGCGCTGCGCGAACCGCTCGAAACCGGACGCATCATCATCTCTCGGGCGGCGCGGCAGGCAGAGTTTCCCGCCCGATTCCAATTGATCGCCGCCATGAATCCCTGTCCCTGCGGCCACCACGGCAGCACGCTGCGGCACTGCCGGTGCACGCCGGAAGCAGTCAGCCGCTACCAGGGGCGCATCAGCGGCCCGTTGCTTGACCGCATCGACTTGCAGGTGGAGGTGCCAGCGCTTTCGGTCGAGGCGTTGGCAGGTGCGCCAGACGGCGAGCCCACGGCCGTGATTGCCGTGCGAGTGGCCGTCGCTCAGCAGCAGCAACTCGATCGCCAGGGTTGCCTGAACGCAGCACTGTGGGGCGACGCCTTGGACACCCACTGCCGGCTGGACGACGCGGCGGCCCGGTTCCTGACAACGGCCGCATCGCGCCTGGCGTGGTCGGCCCGCAGTCACCACCGGGTGTTGCGGATGGCTCGCACCGTTGCCGACCTGGCGGGCAGCGCGTCGATCCAGGTGACGCACCTGGCCGAGGCGATCCAGTACCGGCGGGTGCTGGCGACGCGCTGATCGCTAGAGCAGCGCCGCCAGCGACCGCCGCACTTGTGCGGCTTCCTGTGCGGAACGGTGCGACCAGTCCTCGATCTGGTCTTCGCCGATCTTGCCGACGTTGAAGTAGCTCGCGTCCGGGTGCGCGATGTAGAAGCCGCTGACGCTGGCCGCTGGCGTCATCGCCCAGCTTTCGGTCAGCGCCATGCCGATGTCGGCGCAGTTCAGTGCGTCGAACATCGCCGCCTTCACCGTGTGGTCGGGGCACGCCGGGTAGCCGGGCGCAGGACGGATGCCGCGGTACTTCTCGGCGATCAGTTCGGGTGTGCTCAGGCTTTCGTCGGCCGCGTAGCCCCAGAACTCGGTGCGCACCCGCTGGTGCATGCGCTCGGCGAAGGCCTCGGCCAGACGGTCAGCCAACGACTTCAGCATGATCGCGCTGTAATCGTCGTGGTCGCCCTGGAACTGCTTTTCCTTCTTCTCGGTGCCGATGCCCGACGTCACCGCAAACAGCCCGATGTGATCTGCCACGCCGGAGTCCTTCGGCGCGATGTAATCGGCCAGGCAGCGGTTCGGCCGCATCACGCCGTCGACCACCGGACGCACCGTCTGCATCCGCAGGCCGCGCCAGGTCATCAGCACCTCGCTGCGCGTGTCGTCGGTGTAGATCTCGATGTCGTCGTCGCCCACGGTGTTGGCCGGGTACAGCCCGATCACGCCGTTGGCGGTCAGCCAGCGGCCGTCGATCAGGCGCTTCAGCATGCGCTGGCCATCACTCAGAACGCGGCGCGCCGATTCGCCGACGATGTCGTCGGTCAGGATCGCCGGGTACGCCCCGGCCAGATCCCAGGTCTGGAAGAACGGGGCCCAGTCGATGTACTGCGCGAGTTCGGCCAGGTCGTAGTTGCGGAACACGCGGCGGCCAGTGAATTTCGGCTTCGGCGCGGCGTAGTTCGACCAGTCGATCGGCGTCTTGTTGGCGCGCGCTTCGGCCAGCGTGACCAGCGGTGTCGCCTTCTTGTTGGCGTGCTGCTCGCGCACCTTGTCGTAGTCGGACTTCAGCTCGGCGATGTAGGCGATGGCGCGCTCGTCGCTGAGCAGGTCACTGCAAACGGCAACACTGCGGCTGGCATCGGGCACGTAGACGACCGGGCCTTCGTAGTGCGGCGATATTTTCACTGCGGTGTGCACCCGTGAACACGTCGCACCGCCAATCAGCAGCGGGATCTTCTTGATGCGGAAGTAGTCGTCGCGCTGCATCTCGCCCGCCACGTACTGCATCTCTTCCAGGCTCGGCGTGATCAGACCGCTCAGACCGATGATGTCGGCGCCCTCGACCTTGGCGCGCGCCAGGATCTCGTGGCACGGCACCATCACGCCCATGTTCACGACCTCGAAGTTGTTGCACTGCAGGACCACCGTGACGATGTTCTTGCCGATGTCGTGCACATCGCCCTTGACGGTCGCGATGATGATCTTGCCCTTGGCCTTGGCTTCGCCACCGGCCTCGACCATCGCGAGCTTCTCGGCCTCGATGTAGGGCAACAGATGCGCCACCGCCTGCTTCATCACGCGGGCGCTCTTGACCACCTGCGGCAGGAACATCTTGCCCTGGCCGAACAGGTCGCCCACCACGTTCATGCCGGCCATCAGCGGGCCTTCGATCACATGCAGCGGCCGCCCGCCACCGGCGAGGATGCGCTGGTAGACCTCTTCGGTGTCCTCGGCGATGAAGTCGTTGATGCCGTGCACCAGCGCGTGGCTCAGGCGTTCGTCGACGGGCTTCGCTCGCCACGCGAACTTGGCGGAATCGTCCTTCGCCGAGCCCTTGGCCGACTCGGCGACTTCGATCAGCCGTTCGCCTGGGGTCAGGTGCGGCTCGCCCTCCGCGTAACGCGGCGTTCGGTTCAGCACCACATCCTCGACCCGCTCGCGCAGCACCGGGTCCAGGTCGTCGTAAACGCCCACCATGCCGGCGTTGACGATGCCCATGTCCATGCCGGCCTGGATCGCGTGATACAGAAAGACGGTGTGGATGGCTTCCCGGACCGGCTCGTTGCCGCGGAAGCTGAAGCTGACGTTGCTGACGCCACCGCTGACCTTGGCACCCGGCAGGTTCTGCTTGATCCAGCGCGTCGCGTTGATGAAGTCGACCGCGTAGTTGTCGTGCTCCTCGATGCCGGTCGCGATCGCGAAGATGTTCGGGTCGAAGATGATGTCCTCGGGCGGGAAGCCGACCTCGTCGACCAGCATGCGGTAGGCGCGCTCGCAGATCTGAATCTTGCGTTCGTAGGTGTCGGCCTGGCCCTTTTCGTCGAACGCCATCACCACCGCGGCCGCGCCGTAGCGGCGCACCAGCGTGGCCTGGTGCTTGAACGCCTCGACGCCTTCCTTCAGAGAGATCGAATTGACGATGCCCTTGCCCTGGATGCACTTCAGGCCGGCTTCGATCACGCTCCATTTCGAGCTGTCGATCATGATCGGCACGCGGGCGATCTCGGGCTCGCTGGCGATCAGGTTCAGGAAGCGCACCATCGCCGCCTGGCTGTCCAACATGGCTTCGTCCATGTTGATGTCGATGATCTGCGCACCGTTCTCGACCTGCTGTCGGGCAACCACCAGCGCCTTCTCGAACTCACCGTTCAGGATCATGCGGGCGAATGCCTTTGATCCAGTGACATTGGTGCGCTCGCCTATGTTGACGAACAACGAACCTTCGCCGATCAGCACCGGTTCGAGCCCGGACAGCTTCATCGGCGCCACGGCAGGGAGAGAGGTGAAAGTGTCGGATGGCATGGCGGCAGGCTCGACGTTCGGCAGTCTGTGAAACTTCGCACGCCGCGCAACCCACCGCAGCCTGTGAAGGTCGGGGGAGCGCCGTTGGAACCTTGCACTTTCGAGCCTGGCAACGGGCGGCCGATGATGTTCGGCGGGGTTGTCGCAGCGCTCCTCGAAAGCCGGTGAATTGTAAGGTGGCACTTTTGTGCTCTGCAACATCTCAAGTCGAAGCGCGTCACGCCGATATCCACTGCACGGAAACTGTCCGTTGTACCTGTGTCCACCTGACCCATGGCCGTTGTTCCCATTTCCACCAGTGCGATACGCGTGAACCAGCCGGTTCCGTTTGCATTGCGTGACTCGGCGGGTCTGATGCTGGTGCCGCGTGGCGGCGTGGTCGCCAGCGAGGCTGTCCTCAAGCAGCTGGAAAACCGCGGGGTCTACATCGACGCCAACGATGCCAATGCCTTCAGGAAGGCATTGGCCGGCAAGGTCGACTCCATGATGCGAGACAACATGCGCCTGGGCCGCATCGCCGAGGCAGAGTCCGAAGTCGATGCGGACACCGTGGTGGAGAACTTCGCCGCATCGACACGCACCCACCGAGCAGATGCGCGACTCACCTGGGACGGCCTCGTCGTCAAGATGGCCACCGCGCTGCGCGAGCCGTCGAAGGACGATTTCATCGATCGCATCGATCAAATCGACGGGGACCTGCTGTCATTGCTTTTGGGCGGCACGGACGCGGCGCTGCTGTCGCTGATCTACAACGCCACCACCGTCACCGAGAAGTACAGCGCTCGTCACGCGCTGCTGGTCGCCACCATCGTCGAACTCGCGGCCCGCCATCTGCCCGGCCGGCCAAAAGAATGGCGGTCCCCCCTGCGTCGCGCGGCGCTGACAATGAACATCACGATGACCAACCTGCAGGATCAGCTGGCGACGCAGGACAACGCGGCGACGCAGCAGCAGCGCGAGCAGATCGGCAACCATGCCGCGCGCGGCAGCCGTCAGCTCGCCGAGCTGGGCATCGTCGACACGCTGTGGCTGCAGGCGGTCGAGCACCATCACGCCAGCCCACCCGGTCCGCTGAATTCGATGGAACCCGCAATGCAGATGGCCCGCCTGATTCAGCGTGCAGACGTGTTTGCGGCGCGCTTGAGCCCCCGCAAGACGCGCAAGGCCATGACCTCCACGGCAGCGGCCCAGGCCGCCTACCACGACGAGAACAAGCAGCCCGACGAGGCCGGCGCCGCGATCATCAAGGCCATCGGAATCTACCCCCCCGGCTCCTTCGTTCGGCTGGCAACGGCGGAAATCGCGATCGTGTTGAAACGGGGGCTGATCGCCAGCACCCCGGTGGTGGCCTGCGTGGTCGGAGTCAGCGGCATACCCTTGTCGAAACCAGTCGTTCGCGAAACCCGGCACAAGGCCTACGGGATCACCGCCACCGCCGCCCCTCACGAAGTCAAGGTGCGGCTGAGCGTGGAAAGCCTGCTCCCGCTGCTCTGACCCGCATCCGGCAGCAAACCGGCATCAAGCCGTTGCGGCCGGCTCCAGCAAGCTGCTGAACGGACGATCGTGCAGGCAGCGCGGTCGGTAGGCCCCGACGCGCTGAGCAATCTGCGCGATGTGGTCCGGCGTCGTGCCGCAGCAGCCGCCGGCGATGTTCAGGAAACCGCTCTTCGCGAACTCCTCGACCAGGCGGCCGGTGATCTCCGGCGTCTCGTCGAAACCGGTGTCGCTCATCGGGTTGGGCAGGCCGGCGTTCGGGTAGCAGCTGATGAACGTGTCGCCCGCCACCTTGGCCAGCTCCTCGATGTACGGCCGCATCAGCGTCGCACCGAGCGCGCAGTTCAGCCCCACCGCCAGCGGTCGCGCGTGGCGCACGCTGTGCCAGAACGCGGTGACCGTCTGCCCCGACAGGATGCGGCCGGAAGCGTCGGTGACGGTGCCGGAGATGATGACCGGCAACCGTTCGCCGGTCGACTCCATCAACTCGTCCAGCGCGAAGATGGCCGCCTTGGCGTTGAGCGTGTCGAAGATGGTCTCGACCAGGAACAGGTCGCAGCCACCTTCGAGCAGGCCCGACGCCTGTTCGAGGTACGAGTCCTTCAACTCGTCGAAGCTGACGTTGCGCGCGGCAGGGTCGTTGACATCGGGGCTGATGCTCGCGGTGCGCGGCGTCGGGCCCAGCGCGCCGGCAGCGAAGCGCGGCTTGTCGGGCGTGCTGTAGCGGTCGCAGGCTTCGCGCGCCAGCCGCGCGGCCACCACGTTCATCTCGCGCGCCACCGAGGCCAGACCGTAGTCGTCCTGCGCCACGCGGGTGGCGCCGAAGGTGTTGGTCTCGATGATGTCGGCGCCCGCCGCCAGGTACTGGTCGTGGATCTCGGAAATCACGTCCGGACGCGTGAACTGCAGCAACTCGTTGTTGCCCTTCAGGTCCTTCGGGTGATCCTTGAAGCGCTCGCCCCGGTAGTCGGCTTCGCCGAGCTTGTAGCGCTGGATCATCGTGCCCATCGCGCCGTCGAGGATGACGATGCGCTGTTTCAGGATCTCGGGCAACAAGGCGCCGCGGGTGTAGGGCTGGGTATTCATGCCCCGATTCTAGGAAGCGCGCTCCGGATCGGCGCAAGCGTCGCCTTCATGCCAGTTCGGCAGGTTGGGTTTCCTTGAACAGGGACGAACGGAAAGTCATCGATCGCGGGCCGACATCATCCATCGCCCACAGCGCCAGCGCCTTTGCCGACATCGGCTTGGCGAACAGGTAGCCCTGCAGCTGATCACACCCGAACTCACGCAGGATGCGGTTCTGGCCTTCGGTCTCGACGCCTTCGGCCACCACCTTCAGATCGAGCGATTTCGCCAGATTGATCACCGCAGAGGCGACCTTTCGCGCGTCTTCGCTGGTCTCCAGGTCGAGCACGAAGCTGCGATCGATCTTCAGTTCGCTGGCTGGCAGCTTGCGCAAGTAGGCCAGGCTCGAATGCCCGGTGCCGAAATCGTCGATCGAGATGCTGACCCCCAGCTGGGCCAGCTGTCCGAAGAACCTGATCGTGCCTTCGGCGTCTTCCATGGCCACCGACTCGGTAATCTCGCAGGTGAGCAGACCCGGGTTGACGTCGTGTTCTCCCAAGGCGCGGGCAATGCGCTCGACCAGATCCGGCTGGCGCAACTGATGCACCGACAGGTTGATCGCCACACGCATCCGCAGCCCGCCGTCACGCCAGACGCGAATCTGCCGGCACACCTCATCGATCAGCCAGTTGCCGAGCGAGCCGATCAAGCCGAAGCGCTCGGCGATCGGGATGAAGACGACCGGGCTGATCATGCCGAGCCGCGGGTGCTGCCAGCGCATCAGCGCCTCGGCACCGGTGATCTCGCCCGTCGGCGCGTGAATCTTGGGCTGGTAGAACAACTCCAGCTCGCCTTGCGCCAGTGCCCGGCGCAGGTCGCGAAGCAACTCGGTCTGCTCGCGCAGGCCGCTCACCATGCGTGCCTCGAAGAAGCAGTAGGTCGCACCCCCGCTGGACTTGGCAAATCGCATCGCCGCGTCCGCATGCGCGATCAAGGTCGAGACCGCGCCGTGCTCGGGATACATGACGATGCCGATCGAAGCAGTCACTGCGGTTTCACGCCCTTCGATTCGGCACGGCAGACTCAACGACCCCAGCACCCTCGCGGCCAGATCGGCCGCCTGTTCGGTGGTCGGGTTGTCCGGCATCAGCAGCAGGAATTCATCTCCGCCCAGCCGCGCGACCATGTGCGCCTGGGCCAGGCTGCGCAGCCGCGCAGCGATCTCGCGCAACACGCGATCGCCCACACGATGGCCCAGAGACTCGTTGATCGGCTTGAAACCATCGAGGTTGACGAGCAGCAACGCCAATCCGCCCTGGCTGGTGTCCGCCTGATGCGCGGCCTGGGCCAGCGTGCCCTCGAAAATCTGCCGGTTGGGGAGTTCGGTCAGCGGGTCCCGAAACGACTGCTTCCGCAGTTCGCCCTTGGCGCGCTGCAACGACGCGCGCAGGTGCGCTTCGAGCTGCGACATCACCAGCAACATCGACAGCAAGGCCGCTGAGCCGACCTTGACCAGCACGCCCATGGCGTCTTCCGACAACACGTCCTGCATGGCCGTCGTGACATGAACCCCATTCAGCCCCGCTGCGCCCATCACGAGGCTCTGGGAAACGACGATCGCGATGCCCAGGATCAGCGCAGCGGCGGCCTGCCAGGCCAGCAAACCCTGTTTCACCCGCACGCGAACCTCCGCGTACAGCCACAACGCCGCAGAGCAACCCGCAGCGGCAGCGATGAGCGCGATACCCAGTCCCGGCAGCAACCATGCCGGGCCCGGTTGCAGGCCCAGCGCCTCGACGAATGACACCTGAATGCCGACGATGCCGCCGGCCAGCAGGAGGGCACCGATCAGCGTGCGATCCAGGCCTGCGGACCGACGGCATGCCACGGCCAAACCCAGCGCGCAGGCGGCTCCAGCGCCGAGCCAAACGCCGAAAGCGGGCACCGGCCGGTATTCGATGGCATAGGGAAGGTCGAGCCGATCGATGCCGATCACCTGCGCCGACCACAGACCGGTGGCCAGCGCGAGCGAAGCACCCAGCAGCCAGCCGAAACCTTCACGGTCGAGCTTCGATTCGAGACGTTTCGCCAGGTCCAGGCAGACGAACGCTGCCAGAAACGCCAGCATCCAGTCCAGAGCAAGCAGCGACGGCACGAACATCTCGATCATGCGGGGCTTATCGGCGCCGGACATCCGCACTTGAGGGCGCCGCGCGCCTCCAACACAGAAAAGGTCAGTGCATGAACCCGATGTGACACTGCTGTCGCACCTCGGGCTTGACGCGGTGTTCGGCTTCGAGCTGCGACAGAAACTCATCGGGCTCGAAGGCTTCGCCCAGCACGTCGATCTGACGCTTGACCGAGGCGAAGTCGCCGGGAGCGAGCGCGTCCAGCTCGCGCAGCCGCGCCCGCTGCTCTGCGGTGAGCCGTGTCGCCTCGCCGTCGAGCGCCTCGGCGACGAACATGCGCTCGCGCTGCTCGACGGTCAGCGGCTTGAAGCGGACCTTGAAGGTGAAGCGGCGCAGCGCCGCCTCATCGAGCTCGCCGAACAGGTTGGTGGTGCAGATGCACACGCCAGCGAAGCGCTCCATGCCCTGCAGCATCTCGTTGACTTCGCTGATCTCGTAGTTGCGCTCGGCCAGGATTCGGCTGCGCAGGAAGCTGTCGGCCTCGTCGAGCAACAGCACCGCCTGTTCGGTCTGCGCCTCCTCGAACATGCGCGCCATGTTCTGCTCGGTTTCACCGACGAATTTGCTCATGATGTCCGACGCCTGCCGGACCATCAGCGGGCGCTGCAGCTGCTGCGCGATGTGCTCGGCGAGCGCGGTCTTGCCGGTGCCGGGCGGGCCGTAAAAGCACAGCGTGCCGTACGACTTGCGGCGCAGCGCCTCGACGATCTTCGGCACCTCGAAGCGCGATTCGGTGTTGACCAGGCCGAGGTCGTAAGAGGTGACCACGCGCCGCGCCGCGCGCTCGGGCGACGCTGTGCCGAGCGCCTTGTCGGCGTTGCCGATCTGGCGCTCGATCAGCGCTTCGAAGGCGGCGCAGTGCGCGGCGGGATCGGCAGCGGCGCCCTCCTCCAACGCGGCGGCCGGCGTCGCCAGCCTGGCGAACTTGACCGCGGTGCGCACCTGCGCCGGCGTCAACCCGCGCCGCTCGGCGAGCCGCGCCACGAAACCGTCGGACACCGGTACGCCGGCCAGCGCGCGCGTCACCAGCGCCTCGCGCGCGCCGGGCGGCGGGCTCTTCAGTTCGAGGTGGTACTGGAAACGGCGCCGGAAGGCGGGGTCGATCTGCTCGATGCGGTTGGTCACCCAGATCACCGGCACCGGGTTGGTCTCGAGGATCTGGTTGACCCAGGCCTTGCCGCTGACGCTGCCGCTCGGCGCGCCATCGCCGGTGTCGAGCCGCGCCATCAGCTGCGCGGCGTCGGTGGAGATCGGCGGGAACACATCCTCGACTTCATCGAACAGCAGCGCCACGTTGGCGCTCGCCTTCAGGAACACCTGGCTGATCTGCAGAGAGCGGTAGCGGTCGCGGCCGTTCAGGCTGTTGCCGTCGCGGTCGGCGTACTCGACCTCGTACAACTCCAGCCCCGCCGCCTGCGCCGCCACCTTGGCGAGTTCGGTCTTGCCGGTGCCGGGCGGGCCGTACAGCAGCACGTTGACGCCGGGTTCCCGGCGCGCCACCGCGTGGCTCAGCAACGCGGTCAGCACGCGGTGGTCTTCGCTGACGTAATGGAAGTCCAACGGCAGCAGCTCGCTGCGCTTGGCCGGCCGGGTGAACACCGCCATCAGGTCGGATGGCCCTTCGTACTTGCGCATCAGCACCGGCGGCAGCTGCTCGCTGACCTTCATCAGGTCGGCGAGGTCGGTGATGTTGTGTTCGGAGATCAGGTTCTCGACCATGCCGATGCGTTCGAGCCGCGACCCGGCACGCAGCGCATCGGCCACATCGGCCGCGTTGACGCCGGCGACGGTGGCGATCGCGGCGTAGGCCTCTTGCGCGCTCGACACCTTGAACTCGACCAGCAGACCGCGCAGGTCGCGTTGATAACGCGCCAGCGTGCCGTACAACAGCAGCGCGCGTTCGGCCGGGTTCAGCTGCAACAGGCCGGCCAGCGCATCGATGTTCTTCTCGACCAGCGTCGATTCCTTCTTCAGGCTGCGTTCCAGCCAGTCGGCGGTGGCGCCGAGCACCGCGAGCAGGTCCTTCGGCGCGTCCTTGATGTATTCGTCGACGTAGAAGAACAGCGTCACTTCCTCATACGGCCCGCGCCAGCTGCCGTGCCGCTCGATGAAGGCGTCGTCGCTCAGCGTCTCGTGGCCGCGCCACTGCTCGTTGCCGCGGCAGCGCGTCTTCAGGAACTCGCGCAGCCGCGTCAGCACCGACACCGGCCAGACCAGGTGCCGCCCGGTCAGCGACAACAGGCTGTTCCAGTCGCGACGCAGGTTGAAGCGCCCGACGTGGCGCATCGTCAACGTCAGCACGAACTGCGAGCACATGCGGTCGAGCACCGGCGCCTCGTCGAGGCCCGGCGACAGCACCACCCGCAGGTCATCGAGACTGTGGACCATGGACACCTCTGGAGACCGGCACCTGGGACGCGCCGGCCGGGGCATCTTGCCCCCGGCAGCGCCCGGCATCAAGCCCCGCGACTGGATGGGTCTCCGGGTCGAACCGCCACCGTCGAACACCAGCCGGCAAGGACCGTTTTCGGCCGGAACCCTTCAACCAGGAACGAGGCGGTATCAGCGTCGCTTCGTCGCTCGCAGGGTCAATTGCAAGAGAAATATTCATCGACTAAACTTTCAGTGGAAACAGTCTCTGATGCATTGACCATGTCCCAAGTTCGCCGTTCCATCGGCGGCCTCACCCCTCAGGTCGAGGCCGGCGCCGTGCTGGCCAAAGCCACTGGCCGTGCCGCCCTGTTGCTGGGGTTGACCGGTGCCACGCTGGCCAAGGTCATCGGCGTCAGTGAAGCCACCGTATCGCGCGTGCTGCGTGGCGATCGGCCGCTGGCGCCCGACTCGAAGGAAGGCGAACTGTCAGCGCTGGTGGTGCGCCTGTATCGCTCGCTCGATGCGCTGGTCGGCAACGACGAACAACGCCGCCTGGCCTGGATGCGCAGCCACAACGAGGCCTTGAACGGCACGCCGGCTTCGTTGATCCTGAGCGTGCAGGGGTTGGTCACCACGCTGGCCTATGTCGACAGCATGCGTGCGCCGGTGTGACGCCGGCCTGGCGAGACACCTGGTTCGCCGCTGAGGCCCACCCCGCCAGAGGCCTGCTGTGGCGCGGTGTCGAGGCACAGCACCGTGTGGCGACGATGCGCCTGGTCGACAGCCTGGACGAGCAAGCCGAACTCGAGCGCATCCTGGAAGCCAGCAAACCGCCGCTGCCGCGCCCTTCCCGGTCCGCCCGCACGGCAGTGACCGCGGCGGCCGACACGGTGCCGCCGCATCACTATCTGCTGGGCACGCCGTTTCGTTATCGCTCACCCCACCCGTCGCGCTTTCGGGTGGCCGGGGATCCCGGCCTCTGGTACGGCGCCCGAGAGCGCGAAACGGCCTGCGCAGAAGTGGCTTACTGGCGCTGGCGATTCCTGATGGACAGCACGGGACTGCGCGATGGCGTGCTGATCACCGAGCACACGTTGTTTCAGGCACAGGCGCGTGGTCTGGCCATCGACCTGACGCGCACGCCATGGTCGGCATCCGCCCGTGCATGGACGCACCCGTCCGACTACACCACTTGCCAGTCCCTGACCCACGCCGCCCGCAGCCACGGGGTGCAGTGGATACGCTATGCCTCGGTCCGTCGACCGGCAGGCCACTGTGCGGTGGTGCTGGCGCCCGACTGCCTGTCGATTCCCGACCCGCCCCGGGCGGAGACCTGGCTGTGCAAGGTCTCCGCCACCCAGGCGTTGATGCTGCATGAAGAGGATCGATTGACGTTCGCGCTGGGCGATTGAACGCCGATCGCATGATCCTCGACGGCCAGAGGGGACGGGAGCCCCCGACCCATGCGAAGCACGTGCGTCAGTGCATCACCACCGGGTGCTGCATCAACGACGCATAGCGCTCAATGTAATCGTCCATCTCGTCTTCGGTCGGTCCGGCAGGGCGCGTCTCGATCAGCGCGTCGACGCCCTCCTTGAAGCTCTGCGCCATCGCGCCTTCGATGAAGATCTCCTTGCGCGCGAACTTGTCGACGATCTCATAGCCCCCGCGCATCAGGGCATCGGCTGTTTCGGGCAGGGCGGCATCGGCCGGAACTTCGAACTGCACCACGACGAAACTGTCCGAGTTGTAGAGCATGTGCATCTGGAAACTCCTTGGTCGATATCGCTTCATCGGGATCACCCTTCAACGCAGGAAGGCTTCCCGGGTTGACTGGTGATGCTGCCTGTCATCCACATGCGTCTGACAGCGACTGTTTCAAGCGGCTGCCCGGTCGCATTTCGCCCCCCAGTCAGGGGCCGGTCTTCAGCTGACGCAACACCAGCTCGAACGCCTCCGCTTCGTCGCCTGCCTGGGTCAGTCGCGCACGTACAGGCATGTAGTGGCGGGTCGGATCGAGCCAGACCTCGGCCTGTGTGTCCTTCGGGCCACGCGGCGCGCGCATGAACTTCACGGTACGCACCGCGCCGGCTGAAGTCTCGACCGACTCGACCCCGAGGCAACGCAAGTTCCACATGGCAACGTCGGCGCGCGCGCCGACCACGTACAGCACGACCTCACCGCCTGTCACCGCCCGCTTGGGTTCGGCTGCCAGCACCGCAGGCAGCTGGATCATCCAGCTCAACCGGTCTTGCGCGCCCGCAGGCAAAGCGAACTCGTCGCTCGGACCGGAGAAAGTGATCTTGCCCGCATCGCGCTGGAAGTTGGCAGCGCGCGCCGCCTTGCGGGCGCGCTGGTCGGTGAAACGCTGCGGCGCCAGCCCGGCCTTGTCGAACCCGCCCTGGCTGATCTGGCTGAGCAGCGTGTAGCCGATCACGCTGGCCTGCAGCCGGGCCTCGTAGCGGCCGTTTTCGTGCCGCCAGGTCAGTTCGCCGGTGCCGGAAATGGCTCCGCGACTGATGTCGTACTCGATCGTCATGGCGGGCGGGATCTGCGTGCGATACACCGGCACCGGATGCTCGGGCTGGCGCAGCACCACCGGCTCGCTCGCGGCGGCGACGGCCCATGGGCGAGCCTCGGGCTTCGACGCGACCGGCACGGCATCGGTGGCTGGCGCCGACGGGGACAACCCGGCGGGCGTGATCACCTCGGGTGCGGCGGCAGACGGCGACTCGGGAGGCGCCTCGGTGGTGTGGGTCGGCTCGGGCAGCGCCGCGCGCGAGACCGCAGACTCCAAGGCAGGTTCCACGCGGGTCGCCGTCTCGGCCGGCACGGCCTGCAAGGCCACCGCCGCGACCGGCTGGGACGTGGCCTCCACACCGGGGGCGATCGCAGTCTCGATCGACACGGTGCTCAGCGAGCGCACCTGAACTGCGGGAGCGTTCTGCACGGCTGACAGCGGAAGCTCGGCCGCGTCGACCGGAACCCCGTCGAGCAGGCAGCCGTGCAACGCCAGCGCCGCGAGCGTCAGCGTGATCAGCACGGGAACCGGCGGGCGACCGCGAGGCGTGTTCGGTGGGGTGTCGGAACGCATGGTGAGCCGCAGCAGTCAACGAGTGGGGTGGAGTCGAGAATACGACGAAGGTTCGTTTCCGCTGCGCTCACGCCCCATTCGTGGGGGAGCACCGATCGCAGAACTCCCACCCGTTGCGGCACAGAAATCCATCCTTCCCGAAAGGTCCTTCATTCGATGAGTTGCCGTCCATGAGGCAGGATCTGCCGCCCACCTTCAAGGTGGTGACGCTGTGGCTGTTGCTGGGCCTGGCGGTGTTCCTGGGCATCCAGTGGTGGCTGCACGCGCAGCAGCAAACCCGCTTCCGCAGCGATGGCGGGATCATCGAGATCGCTCGCGGACCGGATGGCCATTACCACTGGCCGGGACGCATCAACGGGCGGGCGGTCGATTTCCTGATCGACACCGGCGCGACCTCGACGGCGATCTCCGCGTCGCTGGCACACGAGCTGCAACTCGACTCGCTGGGCCGCGTGCAGTCGAACACTGCGGGCGGCGTGGTCTCCGGCCACGTGGTCAGCGGCGACGTGACGCTCGACGGTGGTGTGGTCGCCGACCGCCTGCGCATCACGGCGCTGCCGGGACTGAGCGACCGACCGCTGCTGGGCATGGACGTGCTGGGCCGCCTGCGCTGGACCCAGGATGCGGGGGTGCTGCGCATCGACCTGCGCGCCCGCTGAGCGCCCGGGGCTGAACAGCCAGGCCGTTCGCGGACACCGCCACGCGCGCCCCCCGACGGGCACAATGGATCGGCTTCGCATCCAGGAGACACACCATGGCCGACATCCCAGCTTTCACCTCCTTCGCACCCGGGTTCGAATTTCTCCAGGGCCTGGTGAAGAACGCTGGCACGGCACTGCCCGGCATCGGCCAGTGGGTTGCGCCGACGCTCAATCCCGAGGAGCTCGACAAGCGCATCCAGGAGCTGCGCACCATCCAGTTCTGGCTCGAACAGAACGCCCGCATGCTGGGCGCGACGATCCAGGCGCTCGAAGTGCAGAAGATGACCCTGGCGACGCTGCAGACGATGAACGTGCAGATGAGCGATCTGCGTGATTCGCTGACCATCCGCATGCCTGTGGCGGCCGCCGCCCACAGCGCAGCCAGCGCCGCGCCGCCAACCGATGAGCCGGACCAGAGCGAAGACGAACACGCGCCTGCGCTGGCCGAATCCGCTGCAGCTCCCGAGATGGCGAGCGCAGCCGAGGCCGGCACGGACGCCGCCAAGAACGCCGACTCCAAGCCGGCCGTCGACCCGATGCAGTGGTGGGGCGCGCTGACGCAGCAGTTCAGCGAACTGGCCGCCAACGCGTTGAAGGAAGGTGCGGCCGGGCTGGCTGCGGCCCCGGGCGCCGCAGCGGCCGCGTCATCCCAGACGCCGGGCGCGAGCCGTCCGAAAACGGCCTCCTCTGCAGCCCCCGCCCAACCCCGCCAGACCGCCCCCAAGTCCGCCGCCCAGACCTCCAGCGCCCGCAGCAGCCGCGCGGCAAGCACAGCGACGCCCAAGACGGCCCCCCGCACCAAGCGATGAAACTGTTCCTGCATGCCCATGCGACACACCCCGACTGGCGCATGGCACTGTCGCTGGCGACCGCGCAGCTGGAGGCCCAGCGCGCGCGGCCCGATCACATCGACACGCCGACGCTCGGCTGGCTCTACCTGACCGACCACTACGCCCCAGCCGCCGAACACCTGCTGGATGCCTTGCGCGCACAGTGGCCGGGCGTGGCCTGGGTCGGTTCGGTCGGCATCGGGGTTGCGGCCAACGGGGTCGAATACTTCGACGAACCCGCGCTGTCGCTGATGCTGGGCGACATCGCGCCGGAACACTTCCGCGTCTTCTCCGGCGTGCGGCCGTTGTCGGGTCAGAGCGACTTTTCTGCCGCGGCGGCACAGGTGCATGCCGACCCCTCGGGGCACGACGCCGCAGAACTGATCGCCGAACTCGCCGACCAGACTTCCTCCGGCTACCTGTTCGGCGGACTGTCGTCGGGGCGCGGGCGCACGGTGCACATCGCCGATGGCGTGTTTGCCGGCGGCCTGTCGGGCGTGGCCTTCGATGCGCAGGTGCCGCTGATCTCGCGCGTCACCCAGGGTTGCCAGCCCATCGGCGTGGTGCACCGCATCAGCGAGAGCGAGCGCAATCTGGTCGTGTCGCTGGACAACGAGCCCGCGCTGGCGGTCCTGCTGCGTGACCTGAAGGTCGATGCGAAGGATCCCCGGGAGGCCTTGCCTCGCCTGCGTGGCACGCTGGTGGGCCTGAGCGATTCGGGCCAGACGCCCGCGCACGGGCGCAGCTTCGGCGTCGAGACGCGCGTGCGCCACCTGGTCGGCATCGATCCGGGACGCCATGCGGTGGCGATCGCCGACGCGGTCGAGCCGGGCATGCAGCTCGCGTTCTGTCAGCGCAACACCGAGGCCGCGCGGCGCGACCTGGTGCGCATCTGCGCCGAGATCCGCGAAGAGCTCGAACCCGAAGACCTGCCGCTGGAAACCGCACTGGCGCTGCACGGCAGCGACCTCGACAGTGCCCCGCACCCGGCGCGGCAGATCGCCGGCGCGGTGTACGTCAGCTGCTCGGGACGCGGCGGCCCGCACTTCGGTGCGCCGTCGGCCGAGCTCGCGATCGTGCGACACGCGCTCGGCGACGTGCCGCTGGTCGGCTTCTTCGCCAACGGCGAGATCGCGCACCGGCACCTGTACGGCTACACCGGTGTGCTGACGGTGTTCACCGCCGTGCCGCCGACACCGGACCCCGCCGCATGAACGCACCGACACCCGACGCATTGCTCGCCGCAGCGCCGAGCCCCGAACCGAACGAACGCCACCTGCCGCCGGGCGACCCGGCGCCGACCGCCCTGCCCGCCTCGCCGGTGGACCGCATGAAGCGGCAGGCCGAGGTCATCGCCGCGCTGACGCCGCTGCTGCCCGCGCATGCGCTGCTGTGGCAGCGTGAAGACACCGTGCCCTACGAATGCGACGGGCTCACCGCCTACCGCGAAATGCCGCTGGCGGTGGCGCTGCCCGAGACCGAGGCGCAGCTCTCGGCGGTGCTCGCGGCCTGCCACCGCCTCGGCGTGCCGGTGGTCGCACGCGGCGCCGGCACCGGCCTGAGCGGTGGCGCCACGCCGCACACGCTGGGCGTCACGCTGAGCCTCGCCAAGTTCAACAAGATCATCAAGGTCGACCCGGTCAGCCGCACCGCCGTCGTGCAAAGCGGCGTGCGCAACGCGGCGATCAGCGAAGCCGCCGCGCGCCACGGCCTGTACTACGCGCCCGACCCCAGCAGCAAGATCGCCTGCACGATCGGCGGCAACGTGGCCGAGAACTCCGGCGGCATGCACTGCCTGAAGTACGGCCTGACGATCCACAACGTGCTGCGCGTGCGCGGCTACACCGTCGAGGGCGAGGCGGTCGAGTTCGGCTCGGAGGCACTCGACGCGGCCGGGCTCGATCTGCTGTCGATCGTGATCGGCTCCGAGGGCATGCTGGCGGTCACCGTCGAGGTGACCGTCAAGCTGGTGCCCAAGCCGATCCTGGCGCGCGCGATCCTGGCCAGCTTCGACGACGTGCGTCAGGCCGGCCATGCCGTGGCTGCGCTGATCGGCGCCGGCATCATCCCGGCCGGCCTGGAGATGATGGACAAGCCGATGACCGCCGCGGTCGAGGACTACGTGCACGCCGGCTACGACCTCGACGCCGCGGCGATCCTGATCTGCGAGAGCGACGGCACGCCGGAAGAGGTCGAGGAAGAAATCGGCCGCATGGTCGCTGTGCTCGAAGCAGCCGGCGCGACGCGCTTCGACATCAGCCGCGACGAGGCGGAGCGGCTGAAGTTCTGGAGCGGCCGGATGAACGCGTTCCCGGCCAGCGGGCGCATCAGCCCCGACTACATGTGCATGGACTCGACCATTCCTCGCAACAAGCTGGCCGAGATCCTGGTGCGCATCGCCGAGATGGAAATCACCTACGGGCTGCGCTGCTGCAACGTCTTCCACGCCGGCGACGGCAACCTGCACCCGCTGATCCTGTTCGACGCCAACGACCCCGACCAGCTGCACCGCTGCGAGCTGTTCGGCGCCGACATCCTGGAGACCAGCGTGCGCCTCGGCGGCACGGTGACCGGCGAGCACGGCGTCGGCATCGAGAAGCTCAGTTCGATGTGCGTGCAGTTCACACCGGCCGAGCGCGAGCAGATGTTCGCGGTCAAGCGCGCGTTCGACCCGACCGAGCTGCTGAACCCCGGCAAGGTGATCCCGACGCTGCACCGCTGCGCCGAGTACGGAAAGATGCACGTGCGCAAGGGCCTGCTGCCGTTTCCCGACCTGCCCCGTTTCTGAACGAGTTTTCCTTGACCGACATCGACGACAACGACCCCGCGCTCGCACGCCTGATCGATCGCATCCGTTCGGCACGTGAGGCCGGCACGGCGCTGTGCATCCGTGGCAACGGCACAAAGGATTTCTACGGCGAGGCGCCACAGGGCGAACGGCTCGTCACCACCGAGCTGTGCGGCATCTCCAGCTACGAGCCGACCGAGCTGGTCGTGACCGCGCGCTGCGGGACGCCGCTGGTCGAACTCGAAGCCGCACTGGCCGAGAAAGGGCAGTGCCTGCCGTTCGAGCCGCCGCACTTCTCCGGCGACACCCCCGAGGCGACGACGCAGGGCGGCACCGTCGGCGGCATGATCGCCGCCGGCCTGTCGGGCCCATCGCGCGCGGCGGCCGGCGCGGTGCGCGACTACGTGCTCGGCGCCACGCTGCTCAACGGCCGAGGCGAGGTGCTGAGCTTCGGTGGCCAGGTCATCAAGAACGTCGCCGGCTACGACGTGTCGCGCCTGCTGGTCGGGTCGCTCGGCACGCTGGGCGTGATCGCCGAGGTGTCGATCAAGGTGCTGCCGATGGCACCGGCCACGACCACGCTGCGTTTCGACCTGGACGCCGCACAGGCCCTGGCGCAACTGCATCGATGGGGCGGCCAGCCACTGCCGCTGAACGCCAGCGCGCTCTGGAACGGCATGCTCATCGTGCGGCTGCGCGGCGCGGCCGCTGCGGTGCAGGCGGCCACGTCGACGTTCCAGACGTTGGGCGGCGAAGTCATCGGTGCAGATCTGGCCGACCCGTTCTGGGCCGGTCTGCGCGATCACCAGGACGAGTTCTTCGTGGCGGCCCGCGAGGTCATGCAGGCCGGTGGCGCGCTGTGGCGGATCTCGGTGCCGCAGACCACACCGATGCTCGCCTTGCCCGGCACGCCGCTGATCGAATGGGCGGGCGCGCAACGCTGGTGCGTGACGCCGAACGTGCTGCCAGAGACCGTGGCTCATCTGCGCGAGATCGCCCGGCGCGCCGGTGGCCACGCGACACTGTTCCGCAGCCTCGACAAATCCGCCGGCGTGTTCACTCCCTTGACGTCGCCGCTGGACCGCATCCACTGCGCACTGAAGCGTTCGTTCGATCCCGACGGCGTGTTCAATCCGGGCCGGATGGTCCCCGGCCTCTGACGCAGCAACCGTCGATTCATGCAAACGAACCTGTCCCCCGAATTCAAAGGCACGCGCGACGGCGACACCGCCGAGGCGATCCTGCGCAAATGCGTGCACTGCGGCTTCTGCACCGCCACCTGCCCGACGTACCAGTTGCTGGGTGACGAACTCGACGGCCCGCGCGGCCGCATCTACCTGATCAAGCAGGTGCTCGAAGGCGCCGAGCCCACACGCAAGACCCAACAGCACCTCGACCGCTGCCTGACCTGCCGCAACTGCGAGACCACCTGCCCGTCAGGCGTGCAGTACGGCAACCTGGTCGAGATCGGCCGACGCATCGTCGACGAGAAGGTGGAACGTCCGCGCGGCGAGAAGGCGGTGCGCTGGTTACTCAAAGAAGGGCTCACGTCACCGCTCTTCGAGCCGGCGATGAAGCTCGGCCAGTTCGTGCGCCCGTTGCTGCCGTCGGCCCTCAAGGGCAAGGTCGCACCGAAGCCCGGCGCGACCGAACAGGCGCGCGCCCACCGCTGGCCGAAGCGCGAGCATCCGCGCAAGGTGCTGATGCTGATGGGCTGCGTGCAGCCGGCGATGCTGCCCAACATCAACAGCGCCACCGCACGCGTGCTCGACGCCGCCGGCGTCCAGACGATGGTCGCTGAGGAAGCCGGCTGCTGCGGCGCGATCCGCAGCCACCTCGGCGATCAACAGGGCGGCCTCGCCGACATGCGCCGCAACATCGACGCGTGGTGGCCGAGCGTGATGTCGAACAAGGTCGAGGCCATCGTGATGAACGCGTCGGGCTGCGGCGCCACCGTCAAGGACTACGGCCACGCGCTCGCGCACGACGAGGCGTATGCCGACAAGGCCCGGCGCATCAGCGAACTGACGCGCGACCTCAGCGAACTGCTGCCCGAGCTGGTGCCTCTCTTGCAACCTTTATTGAAGCCGCGCCTGCATCGCCAGCCGACGACGCGCCTCGCCTTCCACCCACCGTGCACCCTGCAACATGCGCAGCAGCTGCGCGGCGGTGTCGAGACGCACCTCGGTGCGCTCGGCTTCGACGTGCAGCTGTCACCGAACGAAAGTCACCTGTGCTGCGGCTCGGCCGGCACCTACTCGGTGCTGCAGCCGACGCTGGCGTATCAACTGCGCGACCGCAAGCTGGCCAATCTGGCCGAGGTCGAGGCGCAGGTCATCGTGTCGGCCAACGTCGGCTGCATCCAGCATTTGCAGACCGGTACACCGACGCCGGTGAGGCACTGGGTCGAGGTGCTGGACGAGGCGCTGGGCGCCTGACGCGCCGGGCAGTCAACGTTCGAAAGCGCGCGAGGGGCCGGCGGACCACACGGGCGCGCCGCTCCAGCGACGCGCCCGCAGAATCAGAAACGCTTCAGCCCTTCAGGTTCCGATAGACCGCCGTCTCGAAATCGACAAACCCCGGGTAGGACGACACATCCTGGAACGGCAGGATCTGCGAACCCCAGAAGCCGCCGATGCCGTTCTGGCGGTCGATCCAGTAGAACAGGTTGGCCAGGCCCGCCCACATCAGCGAACCGGCCGGGCGACCCGACGGCGTCGCTTCGTCGTTGACCATGAAGGTGTAGGCCCACGACTTCGGCAGGCCGGGGAAGAACTCGCCGGTGTTCGACAGCGACGGGATCGACGTGGTCCAGCCACCGACCTTCAGCGCGCCCAGGCCGTTGCGCGACATCTGCTCGACGGTTTCCGCCTTCAGCACGCGGCCGTTCGCACCGGCGCCGTCGTTGAGCACCATGCGGATGAATTTCATGTAGTCGCCGACGGTTGAGTACAGCCCGTGGCCGCCCATGTCCATCTCGGGCGGCTGCGGCAGCACCAGGTCGGGCAGCGGGGTCAACTTGCCGTCCATCGCGCGGTCGTGGATGACGGCGCGACGCGCCTGCATCGACGGCGTCATCACGAAGCCGGTGTCGGTCATGCCGAGCGGCGCGAAGACACGCTCCTGCATCACCTCGCCCAGGCGCTTGCCGCGCACCGCCTCGACGACCTTGCCGACCCAGTCGATGTTGACGCCGTAGCCCCACTTCTCGCCCGGGTCCCACAGCAGGCAGGTCTTCACCGACGCGAAGGTGCCCGACACGACCGACGGGATGCCCTTGGCGCCGCGCAGCTTCAGGTCGTCGGCGCTGAAGAACTCGTAGCTGAAACCAGCGGTGTGCAGCATCAGGTGGTTGATGGTGATGTCGCGCTTGGGTGCGCGCAGCTTCGGTTGCCCGCTGGCGTCGAAGCCTTCGAGCACCTGGATCTCGGCGATCTCGGGCACGTACTTTTTCACCGGGTCGTCGAGTCGGACCTTGCCCTCTTCCACCAGCTGCATCAGCGTCGTGCCGGTGATCGCCTTGCTGGTCGAGAAGATCGCCATCACCGAGTCGGTGGTCATCGGTGCGTCGCCGCCCAGCGAGCGCCGGCCGGCTGCGCCTTCGTACACGTTGGCGTTGCGATCGGTGACCATCGCGACCACACCGGGCGCGCCGCCCGCGGATCCCACGGTGTTGGCGAGCACCGTGTCGGCGGCCTGCTTCAGTCTGTCGTTCATCGATGTCTCCTGTGTCTGCGGGCGGGTCGATTCGGCCTGCCCAGCATCGCCCTGTCGGCCGGGAAGCAGCCGCGACTCTAGAACATCGGACGCGAACTTTCAGGGCGGGTAATCGCCCGCCCCCGACGCGGCGGCGCGTTGTTCAGAAACCGAGCTTGGAGCCGGCACCGAGCAGCGTCGCCACCCCCAGCGCCGCGAAGATGGCGGCGGCGATCGAGTGCACCAGCTTCATCGGAATCTTGCTGGCCAGCTTGTCGCCGATGAACACCGCCGGCACGTCGGCGATCAGCATGCCCAGCGTGGTGCCGATCACCACCAGCAGCGGCGTTGCGTAGTGGGCGGCCATCGCGACGGTGGCGATCTGCGTCTTGTCGCCCATCTCGGCCAGGAAAAAGGTGATCAGCGTGGCGCCGAACACGCCGAGCTTGCTGGCGATCTGCGTTTCTTCGTCCTCGATCTTGTCGGGGATCAGCGTCCAGATCGCCATGCCGATGAACGATGCGCCGAGGATCCACCGCAGCGTCTCGGGGCTGATCGTCGTGGTGATCCAGGCGCCCAGCGCGCCGGCCAGGCCGTGGTTGACGAGCGTCGCGCACAGGATGCCCAGGATGATGGGCAGCGGCTTCTTGAAGCGCGCTGCCAGGATGAAGGCGAGCAGCTGGGTCTTGTCTCCGATTTCAGCGAGGGCGACGACACCGGTCGAGACGAAGAGAGCTTCCATGGAATCCTGTTGAAGAGCGACTGTGCGCAGAAGGGCCGGCGGATGATACGCAGCCGGCTCGATGCAACGCGCCTCGGCCCGGCGTGGACAATCCCGCCTCCCCGGCGAATCGCGAGCAGCGGACGCCGCAGCGCCTCTCTGACACCAGACTCACATGGAAAGACCATTCGCTTGTTCAAGAACCTGACCGTGTATCGCGTGGGACCCGAATGGTCGGCCACGCTGGAACAGATCGAAGACGGCCTCGCAGCCGCACGTTTCACCGAATGCGGCGCCACGCAGCCGCAATCCGCCGGCTGGGTCGCGCCTCGGGGCACCGAGCACGGCCCGCTGGTCGAATCGATCGGCGGGCAATGGCTGCTGACGCTGATGATCGAGCGCAAGGCGCTGCCGTCGGCGGTGGTCAAACGCCGCACCGACGAGATGGCGCAGCAGGTCGAGCACAGCACCGGCCGCAAGCCGGGCAAGAAGCAGACGAAGGAGCTGAAGGAACAGGCGGTGCTCGAGCTGCTGCCGATGGCCTTCACGAAGCGCTCGACGCTGAAGGTGTGGATCGATGCGGGGCAGCGTCTGTTGATGATCGATGCCAGCAGCCCGGCGCGGGCCGGCGAGGTGGTGACGCAACTCATCAAGTCGCTCGACGGCCTGACGCTGACGCAGCTTCAGACCACCGAATCGGCGTCGGTCGCGATGTCGGACTGGCTGCTGACCGGCGAGCCGCCGGCGTCCTTTTCGGTCGATCGCGAGTGCGAACTGAAGTCGGAAGACGAGATGAAATCGGTCGTTCGCTACGCGCGCCACCCGCTCGACATCGACGAGGTGCGCCAGCACATCGCCACCGGCAAGCGGCCGACCCGGCTGGCGCTGACCTGGCAGGGCCGCGTGTCGTTCGTGCTGACCGAGACCGGGCAGATCAAGAAGATCGATTTTCTCGACGTGGTGTTCGAGGGTCGCGCTCACACCGACAAGCAGGACGACGCCTTCGATGCCGATGCCGCCATCGCCACCGGAGAACTGGTGCAGCTGATTCCCGAGCTGATCGAGGCGCTGGGCGGCGAGCTGTCGATCGCCGCGGCGGCGCCGGCCCCTGCCGTGCCGGCCGCACCCGGCGAAGCGCGGGCGTTCACCGCGGAGTCCTAGCGCAACGTCCGGGCGCAGGTGTCCCGCGTGTCCCAGTGGACATCGCACCAGCGTGCCACCGCCGCCCGCTGCGCGGGCGTCAGATGCAGGCCCAGTTTGGTGCGGCGCCACAGCACGTCGTTGGCGCAGCGTGCCCATTCATGGCGGTGCAGGTAGTGCAGCTCGGCCTCGAACAGGTCGGGCACGATCTCGGCGCCCAGACCGTGTGAGTTCAGCAGCATCTCTGCACGGGCGCCATAGCAGCGCGCCCAGCGCCGCAGTACCGCAGCGGGGACGTCGGGAAGGCGCTGGGCGAGTGCCCTCACGAAGCGGACGAAGTCAAGATCTGGTCGCGCAGCTGGGCCGATGAAGGGACTGAGGTCGCCTCCTGGCAGCATCGCGTTCGCGGTCCAAGGGCCTGATCGGATCTGCAGCGGAGCGGCCAGCCGGTCACCTGCTTCTTCGGCCAGCTTGCGGAAGGTCGTCAGCTTGCCGCCCCAGACCGACAGCAGTGGCGCAGCACTGCTGTCGAGTTCGAGCGCGTAGTCGCGTGTCACCGAAGAGGCGTCGCCCGAGCCGTCATCGAGCAACGGCCGCACGCCGGCATAGCTCCAGACCACATCCTTCGGCGCGACCGGCCACTCGAAACAGCGGCTGACCTGCTCGCACAGGTAGGCGGTCTCGGCTGCGTCGATGCGCGCTTCGCCGATCACCCCCGCGTGATCGACCTCGGTGGTGCCGATCAGCGTGAACTCGCCCTCGTAGGGGATGGCGAAGACGACGCGGCGGTCGGGGCACTGCAGCACGTACGCATGATCGTGCTCGAACAGCTTGCGCACGACGATGTGGCTGCCCTTGACGAGGCGCAGCGACTTCGGGTGCGGCACATGCGCATGGTCACCCAGGAACTGCGCCGCCCACGGGCCGGCCGCATTGACCAGCGCGCGTGCGGTGACCAGCATCGTGGCGCCGGTGACGCTGCGCAGCGTCACCCGCCACTGCTCGGCGCCGCGCTGCGCATCGACACAGCGCCAGCGCGTCAGGATCGTCGCGCCGCGCTCGGCCGCGTCGATGGCGTTCAGCACGACCAGCCGCGCGTCGTCGACCCAGCCATCCGAATAGATGAAGCCGCGCCGGAAGCGGCGCTGCAGCGGCGCGCCGGCTGCATGCACGCGCAGATCGACGCCGCGCGATCCGGCCAGCCAGTCGCGCCGGGCCAGGTGGTCGTAGAGGAACAGCCCGGCGCGGATCAGCCAGGCCGGCCGCACGGCGCGGTGGTCGGGGTCGTGCGGCATCACGAAACGCAGCGGCCACATGATGTGCGGCGCGCTGCGCAACAGCCTTTCGCGCTCGGCCAGCGCCTTGCGCACCAGCGCGAACTCGCCGTGTTCGAGGTAACGCAGCCCGCCGTGGATCAGCTTGGTCGACGACGACGAGGTGTGCGACGCCAGATCGTCCTGCTCGCACAGCAGCACCTGCTGGCCGCGCCCGGCCAGATCGCGCGCGATGCCCGCCCCGTTGATGCCGCCACCGACGACCAGCACGTCGCAATGGCGCTGCGAGTCGTCGGCCGAGGCCGGTGGTCGGCTCGGCTGGAAGGAGGGTTGGGACGGCAGCAGAAAGGTTTGCCCTGGTCGGTTGCGGAACGGCTTCGTTGTAGTCCGAGTGCCGGCAGGTCACAAGCGCGCAATCCAGTACGTTGCCCGGCCTGCTGACGGCTAAGCTGGCGGGCGTTGTCCCGCACACCGCCGGTGGTTGCCGGACATCGCACCCCATGACGACGCCGACCCATCTCCTCGCGCTCGACCAAGGCACGTCCAGCTCGCGCAGCATCGTGTTCGACCGGGCCGGGCGCATCGTGGCCATCGCGCAGCGCGAGTTCCGGCAGATCTACCCGCAGCCCGGCTGGGTCGAGCACGACCCGATCGAGCTGTGGGCTACCCAGATCGACACCGCGCGCGAGGCGCTGGCGAAAGCAGGTCTGGCGGCGGCCGACATCGCGGCCATCGGCATCACCAACCAGCGCGAGACCACGGTGGTGTGGAATCGCCGCACCGGTGAGCCCATCCACAACGCCATCGTCTGGCAGGACCGCCGCACGGCGCCGACCTGCGCGGCCCTGCGCGAGCAAGGACTGGAAGACCTGTTTCGGCAGCGGACCGGGCTGGTCCTCGATCCGTACTTCTCGGGCACCAAGCTGGCGTGGATCCTCGACCACGTGGCGGGTGCGCGCGCGGCCGGCGAGCGCGGCGAGCTGGCCTTCGGCACGGTCGACAGCTGGCTGATGTGGCAACTCACCTCAGGCGCGCCCGGCGGGGCGGTGCACGCCACCGACGTCAGCAACGCCTCGCGCACGCTGATGCTGAACACGCGCACCGGCCTGTGGGACGACGAACTGCTCGCGCTGCTCGCCATTCCGCGCGCGGTGCTGCCGGCGGTGCACCCGTCGAGTCACGTCTACGGCCACACGCGGGCCGACCTGTTCGGTGCACCGATCGCGATCGGCGGTGTGGCCGGCGACCAGCAGAGCGCGCTGTTCGGGCAGGCCTGCTTTCGCGCGGGCCTGGCCAAGAACACCTACGGCACCGGCTGCTTCATGCTGATGCACACCGGGGGCGACTTCGAACCCAGCCACAACGGGTTGATCACCACGCGGGCCGCGCAACCTTCGGGCGAGGCGCAGTTCGCGCTCGAAGGCAGCGTGTTCATCGGCGGCGCGGTGGTGCAGTGGCTGCGCGACGGGCTGCATGCGATCGACAGCAGCGCGGCGGTGCAGACGCTGGCCGAGAGCGTGCCCGACAGCGGCGGCGTGATGTTCGTACCGGCCTTCACCGGCCTCGGCGCACCGCACTGGCAGCCCGACGCGCGCGGCGCGATCGTCGGGCTGACGCGCGGCAGCACGGTGGCGCACATCGCCCGCGCGGCGCTGGAGAGCATCGCATTCCAGAGTGCCACGCTGTTGCAGGCGATGAGCCGCGACGCGGTGGCGGCGGGCGGCTCGCCCGTGGCAGAACTGCGCGTGGACGGAGGGGCCTGTATCAACGATCTGCTGATGCAGTTCCAGGCCGATCTGCTCGGCATCCCGGTGGTGCGTCCCCGGGTCGTCGAGACCACCGCGCTGGGCGCTGCCTGCCTGGCCGGCCTGAGCTGTGGGGTGTACGACAGCCTCGATGCGCTGAGCGCGTTGTGGCAGGCCGAGCGAACCTTCCACCCCACGCTGCCACGCGATCGCGTCGCCGAGCTCATGTCGCGCTGGGAGCGCGCGGTTCGGCAAACGGTGGCGCCGTAGCGGCACCACCGATCGAGGCCGGCCGACCGGTCAGACGAAGCCGAGCCGCCTTCGCGTGCCAAAGTTGCGCAGGTTGGGCAGCGCGGCGTCGAGTTGCGCATCGCTGGCGCCGAACCAGCCCAGCAAGGTGGCTGCGTACTGATCGACCGAGGTCGTCGGTATCCAGCGCCCCTGCTGCTCCCACGACTCGGTGCCGACATCGTCATCACCGCCGAGCACCAGCTGCGGGTAGGTGCCGTAGGTGGCGCTGCCGCGCACGGCACCGCCGACCACCAGATGCTGGTTGCCCCAGGCGTGGTCGGTGCCGTTGCTGCTGTTGGGCTTGAAGGTGCGACCGAAGTCGCTTTGCGTGAAGGCGGTGACCGACTGGCCGAGGCCGAGGTTCTTCATCGCGGTATAGAACGCGGCCAGTGCGTCGCCGACTTCCTGCAGGCGTCGCGCGTGCTCGCCTTCGGTGGCACTGCCGGCGACCTGACCGGCATGCATGTCGAAACCACCCGCCTGAGCGAAGAAGATCTGCCGGTCACCCTGCACCGTCGCGTTGCCCGCGATCAACTTGGCCACCTGATAAAGCTGGCGGCCCAGCCCGGTGGAAATGCGACCACCCGAGGTGATCGATGCAAAGGCCAAGTCGATCGCCGGGTTGGAGCCGGCCTTGCCGGGCTCGACCTTGACCAGCGCGCCCAGGCGCTGCGACATCGCGAACGCGTCGCGCTGCATGCGCGAGTACGCCTCGGCCAGAACGGTGTCCTGCGACTGGGCGTACATCACATCGATGGCCGCCTTGCGTGCGGCGACCGGTGCCCACTTCAGGTCTTCGGGTTGCAGACCGTAGGCACCGAAGGTGCTGCCCGGCCCCGGCAGCACCAGCGGCGACTGCAGCGCCGTCAATCCGAAACGGGCGCTGCCGCCGACCGAGATCACGGGATTCACCGTGCCCAGCACCGACGACGCGCGGCCGCCCCAGCCGGTGCGCTCCTGCGAATGGGTGGTCGCGGTCTCCCACAGCACCTGCTGATCGGAATGCGAGAACAGGCCATCCGGCTTCAACGCGGCGCCACCGGGCGTGGAACGGTATTGCGCCTTGGTCAGCGGCGCATACAGCGGGCCGACGTTGAACACCGGTGCGATGTGGCCGGCCGCCGCCGCTGCGGACAGCGCCGAGAGCGACGGGTGCAGACCGAACTCGGTGCCGGGCAAGGGCACCAGCCGGTCGCGCGGAATCGCCAGCGCGCCGCGCACACCACTGTACTGGCCGTGGCGCGCGGCATCCGACGGCACGATGGTGTTCAGGCCATCGTTGCCACCGTACAGGAAGATGCAGACCAGGGCCTTGTAATCGGCCGCGTGCGCGGGGCGGGTGCCCAGCAGCAGGTTGCCGACGCTGCCCATGCCGAGCGCGCTGGCGCAACTGGCGCCCGATTGCAGCAACCAACGTCGGCGGGCATCGAATGAAATCGTCTTGTTCATGAGGTTTCCTTTTTCGAGGCGCTCAGCGCTGGACCTGGAAATTCGGCGTCGCGAAGACGAGGTAGGCCGCCGTCTTGGCCCGGTTGATTTTCCAGTTGGTCTGGTCGGTGCTCGCGGTCCACCACGACACCGCCTTGATGATCTCCGCACGCGTCGTGGCAGGCAACGGCTGCCCGGTGGCGATCACCGACAGCCGGTCGACCAGCTTGCCGGCGTCGGCCGCATCGGTGGTGAATGCGGTCAGGTTGACCTGGGTGCCGATCGCGTTGGGCACGCCGGCTGCCGGGGCGGATCCGCCCCATTCGAGCAGGTAGGTGAGGTAGTTCAACCGCTGCAGCGCCGCGTTGGCGTTGTGGATGCCGAAGCTCGGGCCGACCAGGGCCGTGCCCGCCACCGGGTAGTCCGGCGGATAGAAGTTGAACACCGACGGCGGACGGAAGACGTGCTCGCGCAACTCCTCGCCCCACCACCAGCTCAGCGCATCGCCGTCGCTTTTCCCGTTCAGCCCGCGAAGCACGCTGGTGAACATCAGCACCGGGTCACGCAACTTGCCGCCATTGGTGATGACGGTGGCACTGCGCGCTTCGGGATCGAGCAGAACGGCGGCCACGGTGGCCGCGAGGTCGCCACGCTGTCCGGTCCCGAAGGTCAAATACTTGCCCGCGACGAAGGCCGCCGACACGCGGCCGACGTAGGCCGACGATGGGTTGCTGCTGACGAGCTGCTGTATCAGCTGCTTGCCAATGAACGGGGCGGTGTTCGGGTGCGCGATCAGGCTGTCGAGCACGGCCTCGAGCGCCGCCGGCGCCTTGTGACCCGCTGCCAGCGCCACGCCCGACATCAGCGTGCGGGCAGCGGTGTCGTGACGCGTCTCGACGGGCACCATGTCGCCTCCGTAGTAGCGGCAGTGGGTGCCCTGGGGCCAGCAACCCCAGGGGGTCGCGCCGCCTGCGGGGTAGGTCCAGCCGGTCAGCGCGTAGGCGTACGACCGCACCATGTCGTTGTCGTAGGTCGGCGCGCAGGCGCCACCGCGCAGGGTGCCATCGGTGTTCAACTGGCAGGTGCCCACCGCAAACAGTTGCAGCAACTCGCGCGCGAAGTTCTCGTTCGGCGCCGACTTGTCGTTGTTGACGTTGTTCAGGAAATCGCCCATCACCGGCGACAGCGCGACCTTCTTCAACACCTGCCGGTAGTTGCCGAAGGCGTTGTCGAGCAGCGTGTTGTGGTAGCTGCGGAACCCGTAGGCGCCATCGGCCTCGTTGCCACTGACGACCACGATCTGCTGCAGCGCGAAGGCGACACGCTGGCGCAACTGGTCGGGCTTGGAAATGGCGTTGCGGTAGAAATCCCAGACCAGCGGGATGGTCGAGTAGTTGTCGCGCCAGCAATTGGGACCGGCATGCGCGGGCTGATCGCAATAGTCGGTGTTGCTGGTGTTCTGGTGCACCGTGCCATTGCCGCCGCTGGTGTAGTGCGAGGTGGCCAGCGCCATCTGCGACGCGACCCACTTGGATGCACCTTGCGTCTTGATCTCGGCGGCCAGCGCCTCGGTGTTGCCGAAACTGGCTTGCGCGGCCAGACGCACCGCATCGCGGACCGCCGCGTCGGTGGCCGGCTGGGGAGTCGGCGTCGGTGCCGGCGCAGGACTCGGTGCCGGCGCAGGTGCAGGCGCTGCGGCGACCTGCTTGTAGACCTGGCATTGCTTCGCGGCGCCCTTCGCCGGATCTCGACCGAAGAACGCTGTGGTGCAGGCGACCGTACCGAGCAGCGATTTCTTCAGGATCCACCCCGCGTTGGAAGCGCCGAAACGAACCTTCTTGGCTTCGAGCAGCTTGAAGGTGCCACCCTCGTCCGCCACCTTCACCCATTGCGGCGTGGGAGCGGGTGCTGCTGCACCGCTGGTTGCAGCAGCAGCGGCACCACCCGAGGTGATGAACGCCCCGCTGGCCATCAACGCGGTGGCCCAGCGCGCCGGCGCTCTGCCGTGCGAACAGCGTCGTTTCACTTCGTTTCGAACACGCATCGCGACTCCTCCATTTGCTTACAAAAGGGGTGATATCCGTCACCCGCAACAACCTGCGCGACCCAGAAACGTCGCTTTGAACCACGGGTTGCCGCAGGTCGTGACGGACCGCACACCGTCGAAGGGCTTTCTGACCCCACGGGGTTTTAGTGCACGAGCGATGCCTCGCGGGCCCTGCGCTGACATCTGCTGACAGACGAATCCACTCGGCAACACTGACGGGCCGGCATGTCGATCGATCGCGAAAGGAAACGGGGGTGGGCGCTGCGGCAGACAGCCGGAGCGCCGGGCCACCCGCGCAAGGGGCGGCCCGGACCGGGCGGAGAGCCCGGTGGGGGGTGATCGGCCGGGGCTTACTGCTTAACGGCTTCGATCTGGATCAGCAGCTTGATGTTGTCCGGGATCCCCGGCAGCCCGTAGGTCATGCCGAAAGTGCTGCGCTGGATCGTGGTCTCGAAATCGCCGCCACAGACCTCGCGCTTCAGGAACGGGCTGTCGTAGCAGTTGAAGTGAGTGGCGGTCAGCGTGACCGGCTGCGTCTTGCCGAGCAGGGTCAGCGTGCCGGCCACGGCAGTGACCTTGTCGCCGTCGAAGCTGAACTTGTCGCCGACGAACCTGGCGGTCGGGAAATCCTTGGCCTTGAAAAAGTTCTCGCCCTTCATGTGGGTGTCGAACAGCGCCAGGCCGGTGCTGATCGAGGTCATGTCGATGGTGATGTCGGCCTGGCCGGTCTTGGCGGCGCGATCGATGGTGATCGTGCCTTCCTTCTTGTCGAAGCGGCCCCGGTTGGTCGAGGTACCGAAGTGGCGCACCTCGAAGGTCACGTAGGTGTGCGTCGGTTCGACGTTGTAGGCGGCACTTTCGGCCTGCGCCAGACCGGCGGTGACGAGCAGGGCGGCGCCCAGTGCGGCAAGTGGGGAGGTCTTCATGCGGTGTTTCCTGTTGGGGAGCTGTTGAGAAGCGGAGGGTTGGGGAGATTGATCGGGCGGATCACAGCGCGCCGACGCCGGTCAGCGTCAGCTTGAACTTCACCTGCACGTCGTTGGCGACGATCGAGGTGTCGCCCCAGTCGCCCGCGCCGATCTTGAAGTCGAGCCGCTTCAGCGTGAAGGCGCCGGTCGCGGTGGTCATCGCGCCAGTCTGGACCAGCATCACCGGCACCACGACAGCCTGGCTGCTGCCCTTGATGCTCAGCGTGCCGGCGACGTCGAATTTGCCTGCCCCGGTCGGCTTCACGACAGTCGAGGTGAAGGTGGCTTGTGGAAACTTCTTGGTGTCGAACCAGTCCGGCTTGACGAGCTCGGCCTCGGTCTCGGCGGTGCCAATGGACGCACTGACCAGATCGATCGTGAAGCCGATCTTCGCGGCGGCAGGCTGCTTCGGATCGAACATGACCTGTGCGTCGAACTTGCGGAACTTGCCGTCAACAGGGACGCCCATCTGGCGGGTGACGAAGCCGATCTCGCTTTGCGCAGGCACGACCTTCTGCTGCGCCAGCGCGGGCAAGGCGATCAGCCCGACCAGCGCACACAGTGCAGCGACAGAAAAAAGTTTCATGGGAGGTGGATCCGTTGGAGTGAGAGAGCAGCGAAGAACCGCAGCAGCATCAGGCACGAAGGCGGCTCGGCCACATGCGTGCGATCAGTCCGTCGCGGTCGACGAACTGGTGCTTCAACGCCCCGGCGATGTGCAGCACGACGGCCACGATCAGCGCCCATGCGAGCGCGCCGTGAAACGGCTTGATGGCCTCGGCCAGCGCCTTGTCGACCGGCACGAAGTCAGGCAACGGCAGCACACCGAACCACACGATGGGGAACCCGGCCGCCGAGCTGTAGGCCCAGCCGACCAGCGGGACCGCAAAGAAAAGCACGTACAACGCGCGGTGCGTCAGATGCGACGCGCGTTGCTGCCACATCGGCATCGGCACATCGGGCGGAGGACGGTGCGTCAGGCGCCACAGCAGCCTGAACGCCGACAGCGCGAGGATCGTGACACCGGCCCACTTGTGCCAGTTGAACAGCTTGACGCGTTGCGGCGTGAGCGGCAGATCGTCCATGTACAGGCCCAGGCTGAACGAACCCAGGATGACCAGCGCGAGCAGCCAGTGCAGCACGATCGCGGTGGTGGTGTATCGGGTCGGATTCGTTCGGTTCATGGCCTGGGCTTGGGCATACCGGGGAGGCTTGCTGGGGATGTACTGTAGAAGCGTGACGACGGGATTGGTTTCATCTGCCTTGATGCACGCGTTCAAAAACAGTGGATGCCGGCCGCCTAGACTCCGAACGCATGCCCACCCGCCGCCACGCCCTGCTTCGAATGTCGGTCGCCGCCTGCGCCGCAGCCCCGGCTGTGACGCGCGCCAACCTGCCCCGATCGCGGGACGATCCGTTCAGGCTGGCGGTCGATCAGGCGCTGGCCGAATCGGGGCTCGCCTCCCGCCTGCAACGCGGCTTCGGGCGCGATGCCGGCATCGCGATCCGCCTGCTGCCCGGGCCGGCGCGCGACCTGCTCGCCGAACTTGAGCGGGGCGAGCACGACGGCGCGTTGCTGAACGCGCCGCAGGCCGAGGCCGAGTCGGAGCAACTCGGCCTGCTGCGCGACCGACGGCAGATTGCCACCGTCGACTTCCTGATCGTCGGCCCCACCGCGCTGCGCTCCGGCCTCGACGTCCTGGCCGCGCAGACGCATGTCGCACCGGCCTTGTCGGGCCTGGCGCGGGTCGGCGCGCCATTCATCGGCGCGCCGGAAGGCTCCGGCACACGCGAACTCGAATCGGTCCTCTGGCGTGCCGCCCGGGTGGCGCCGCAGCCTTCGTGGTACCGGTCTCCGGCGCCGGGTCAGAGCGCCCTGGCTGCCGCCCGCGCAGGCCGAGCCTGCTGCTTGGTCGAGCGCGGCGTCTGGGATGCAGCCCCGCCGGCAGTGCGTCAGAAAGACTTCGGCGTGCTGGTCGACGGCGATCCGCTGATGCAGGCGCCCGTACACGCGATGCGCTCGTTTCACGTCGACCACCCGGCTGGCAAACTGTTCATGAGCTGGCTTTCGAGCCGCATGGGACGCCAAGCGATCTCGACGCTGCCGGCCTACCGCGCGGTGTCGCCTTGAGCCGACCTGGAGCCGGCACACCGCGCACACGCTGAAACCCATCCGCCAACAAGCTCCCAACCACCATGCACGTCCTCAGCATCAACGTCGCCAACGCCCACGCAATCACCATCGACGGGCGCGAGGTGCTCACCGCGATCCACAAACGCAGCGTCAACGGCCCAGTCGAGGCTCGACCGCTGGGCCTCGTCGGCGACGAGCAGGCCGATCAGTCGGTGCACGGCGGCCTGAGCAAGGCGGTCTATGCCTACCCGATCGAGCACTACGCGTTCTGGCAGACGGTGCGCGCGCAGGCCGGCGTGGCCGGCTGGAACGACGAGCTGCCGCACGGCTTCATGGGCGAGAACCTGACGATCACCGGATTGCTGGAAAGTCAGGTCTGCGTCGGCGACGTGCTGCGCTTCGCGAACTGCGATCTGGCGGTCAGCGAGCCTCGCTTCCCGTGTTTCAAGTTCAACGCGACGATGGGTTTCAACCAGGCTGCCAAGCTGATGGCCGCGAACGCCTGGTGCGGCTTCTACCTGTCGGTGCGCGTACCCGGCCCGCTGGTTGCGGGGGAGTCTTTCGAGCTGATCCCTGGCCCACGCGACGTGGGCATCACCGAACTGTTCCGGGCCCGTCGCTCGCCGCAGCGGTCCTGAACGCACGCGCCTGCATGGGCGCATGGCTTCGACACGGGCCGCTGCTAGAGTCGACCGGCGAGTCGTTGACCGACAGCGCAGTTCACCCCTCACAGGAGACGTCGATGAGCATCATCAGTTTTTTCAAGGAAGCCGGCGAGAAGCTGTTCGGACACAAGGACACCGAGGCGGCGGCCGTGAAGGCACAAAGCGCACCCGACAGCGCCGAACTCCAGGCTACGGCGGCCGCCGCCAACCTGAAAGCCAGCTCGGCAATCGAGACCTACATCGCGACCCAGAAACTCGACGCTGCGGGACTGAGCGTCGCATTCGACGGCGCCACCGGCACGGTCAGCGTGTCCGGCGAAGCGGCCGACCAGGCGACGAAGGAAAAGATCCTGCTGTGCTGCGGCAACGTGCACGGGGTGGCGCAGGTCGATGACCGGATGACGGTCGCCACGCCGGCCGACGAGTCGCAGTACCACCTGGTGGTGCGCGGCGACACGCTGTCGGCGATCGCCAAGACCTACTACGGCAATGCCGGCCAGTACCCGAAGATCTTCGAGGCCAACAAGCCCATGCTCAGCCACCCGGACAAGATCTATCCAGGGCAGTTGCTGCGCATTCCGGCCTGAGCGACGCCCCCATGGAAAAGGGCCGTGCCGGAACCTCCGGTACGGCCCTTTCGATCTCCTTCCGACGCGGTCAGCGGTGCGATGCACCCAGCGTCGGGTAGTCGGTGTAGCCCTCGGCTCCTCCGCCGTAGAGCTTGTCCGCATCCATCGCGTTCAGCGGCGCGTTGTCGCGAAGACGACGCACCAGGTCGGGGTTGCTGATGAACGGCCTCCCGAAGGCGACCACGTCGGCGCGGCCCTGCGCCACGACGTCGATCGCCATCTGGCGGTCGTAGCCGTTGTTGACCATCCAGGCGCCCTGCGGGTGGCCCTGCTTGTAGCGCACGCGCAGCGCCTCATAGTCGAACGGCACGTTGTCGCGGGGCCCGCCGGTCGAACCCTCGATCACATGCAAGAACGCCAGCTTCAACGGCGCCAGTCGTTCCACCACGTGGTTGAACAGGCCCTGCGCGTTGCTGTCCTGATCGGCGTCGTTGAACGGCGTGACCGGGCTCAGGCGCAATCCAGTGCGTGATGCGCCGATCTCGTCGGAAACGGCCTGCATCACCTCGATCAGCAGACGCGCACGGTTCTCGATCGAGCCGCCATACGCATCGGTGCGGTCGTTGATGCTGTCGCGCAGGAACTGTTCGAGCAAATAGCCGTTGGCGCTGTGCACCTCGACGCCATCGAAGCCCGCCTGCATCGCGCAGCGGGCCGCATGGCGGTAGTCGGCGACCAGGCGCGGCATCTCGTCGGTGCGCAAGGCGCGCGGCGGCGAGACGTCGACGAAGCCCTCCTTCGTGAACGTCTTGGCCTGTGCAACACGCGCCGTCGACGACACGGGTTGCATGCCGGCCGGCAGCAGCGACACGTGCGAGATGCGACCGACGTGCCACAGCTGCAGCACGATCTTGCCGCTGGCGGCATGCACCGCATCGGTCACTTTCTTCCAGCCGGCGACCTGCTCGGGCGAGTAGATGCCCGGCGTGTCGAGGTAGCCCTGGCCTTCGGCGCTGATCTGCGTGGCCTCGGCGATGATCAGCCCGGCGCTGGCGCGCTGCGTGTAATACGTGGCCATCAGGTCGGTCGGCACCTGATGCGCGGCCGCACGGTTGCGGGTCAGCGGAGCCATCGCGATGCGGTTGGCTGCGGCGATGGTGCCGATCTGGATGGGGTCGAACAGGCTGGTCATGCGATTCCTCGGAGATGGAGCGCGGATTCTGGAGTCGAGGGCTTAACCGCGTTTGACCACGGTCAAGGCCGAGATGGCCCGGCGGACTCCTTTTCGGGCAACGGCTACAGTGCCCGATTGATCAGGGGCCCACCGCATGCTCGCTTACCGTCACGCCTTCCACGCCGGCAACCACGCCGATGTGCTCAAGCACATCACGCTGTGTCTGGTGCTGCGCTACATGAACCAGAAGGACAAGTCGTACCGATTGATCGACACGCACGCCGGCGCCGGCGGCTACTCGCTCGAAGGCCAGTACGCGCAGAAGAAGGGCGAGTATTTGCAGGGCGTGGCGCGCTTGTGGGACAAATCACCCGACGAGTTGCCCGAGGCGGTGGCCGACTACATGGCGCTGGTGCGCCAGTTCAACCCCGAGGGCCAGCTCGAGCAGTACCCCGGCTCGCCGGCGTTCGCGAAGATGCTGCTGCGCGCGCAGGACCAGTTGCGGCTGTACGAGCTGCACCCGACCGATCACCGCATCCTCGAATCCTTCCTCGGCACGGTGAAGGGCGCCGAGGTCAAGGACACCGACGGCTTCGACGGGCTGAAGAGCCAGGTGCCGCCGTCGTCGCGCCGCGCCGTCGTGCTGATGGACCCGAGCTACGAGGGCCACGGCGACTACTCGAAGGTGATCGCGTCGCTGCGCGAAGCCATCTTGCGCTTCCCGGAAGGCGTCTACATGGTCTGGTACCCGCAGGTCAGCAAGCTCGAAGCCGCGCAACTGCCACGCCGACTCGAAGGGCTGGCGCCCAAAGGCTGGCTGCACGCGCGGCTGACAGTGCAGGTGCCTGATTCGCAGGGATTCGGCCTCGCGGGCAGCGGCATGTTCATCCTGAACCCGCCGTACACGCTGCACGATCAACTGCTGGAAGTGCTGCCCTACCTGACCGAGGTGCTGGGCCAGTACGACGGCGCCAACTACCTGCTGGAACAGAAAGTCGCCTGAACGATGACGACATCCGCCCCACCCGCGTCGTTCGGCCCGCTGGCCGGCCTGAAAGTCGTTGAACTGGGTCAATTGATCGCCGGCCCATTCGCCGCCAAGACGCTGGCCGATTTCGGCGCCGAGGTCATCAAGATCGAGCCGCCGGCCAGCGACGGCAAGCCCGGCGGCGACCCGCTGCGCCAGTGGCGGCTGCTGCACCAGGGCACCAGCGTGTGGTGGCAGGTGCAGTCGCGCAACAAGCAGAGCGTCGCACTCGACCTGAAGGACCCGGCGGCGCGCGACATCGTGCGCCGGTTGATCGCCGAGGCCGATGTCGTGGTCGAGAACTTCAAGCCCGGCGTGATGGAAGCCTGGGGGCTGAGCCACGAAGAACTGTCCAAGACCAACCCGGGCCTGATCATGTGCCGCATCAGCGGCTACGGACAGACCGGCCCGTATCGCGAGTTGCCGGGCTTCGCGGCCGTCGCCGAAGCGATGGGCGGACTGCGCCACCTGACGGCCGAGCCCGGTCGCGTGCCGGTGCGTTGCGGCGTCAGCCTGGGCGACACGCTCGCGGCGCTGCACGGCGTCATCGGCATCCTGCTGGCGCTGCAGCACCGGCACGCCACGGTCAGCCCGCAGGCGCCCAAGGGCGTGGGCCAGGTGGTCGATGTGGCACTTTATGAATCGGTCTTCAACTGCATGGAAAGCCTGCTGCCCGAGTACAGCGCGTTCGGTGCGGTGCGCGCGCCGGCCGGCTCGGCGCTGCCCGGCATCGCACCCAGCAACACCTACGCCTGCACCGACGGCTGGGTGCTGGTCGCCGGCAATGGCGACTCGATCTACCAACGACTGATGCACGCGATCGATCGCGACGACCTCGGGTTGGACCCGGGCCTGGCGACCAACGCCGGCCGGGTCGCGCGGGTGCACGAGATCGACGCGGCAATCGGCGCCTGGGCGCAGTCGCGCAGCGTCGCCGAGGCGCTCGCCACCTTGCAGGCGGCGCAGGTGCCGGTGGGCCGCGTCTACACCGCGAAGGACATCGCCGAGGACCCGCACTACCGGGCGCGCGGCATGATCGAGCGCATCACCACCGCCGACGGCCTGTCGCTCGACGTGCCCGGCGTCGTGCCCAAGCTCAGCGCGACGCCGGGCCGCATCGATCGGCTCGCACCCACGCTGGGGCAGGACACCGACGCGGTGCTGCAAGCCCACGGCCTCACACCCCCGGCAGCTCGCTGAGCGCCGATCGCCGCCCCCCAACCTCTCTTTGCCCGAGGACCTTCAGCCATGGCCCTGCCGCTGAGCCGCGCTGCGCGCGTGCGCGTGATCCCGTTTGCCGTCTTCATGGGGTTGCTGGCGCTGCGTGGCGCGCTGCCCGCCGATGGCTCGTGGGGCATCGACCCGCGCTGGATTTACGGCCTCACCGTGGTCGCGGTCGGTGCGCTGCTGACAGCGTGGTGGAAGGAGTACGGCGAGCTGTCGTCGCAGGTGCTGCCGTCGATGCGCGAAGCGCTGCTCGGGGTCGGCGTCGGCCTGGTGGTGTTCGGCCTGTGGATCAACCTGGCCGCACCGTGGATGCAGCTCGGCACGCCGACGGCGGCCTTCTTGCCGCTCGATGCGCAGGGCCAGCCGATCTGGCCGCTGATCGCCGTGCGCTGGATCGGGGCGGCGCTGATCGTGCCGGTGATGGAGGAGCTGTTCTGGCGCTCGTTCCTGATGCGCTGGTTCGACAACGAGATCTTCGAGGGCGTCGTGCCGCAGCAGGTCGGCCTGCGCGCGATCGTGCTGTCGACCTTCGTCTTCATGCTGGCCCACACGCTGTGGCTGGCTGCCATCGTGGCCGGCCTCGCCTACGCGTGGCTCTACCGGCGCACCGGCAAGCTCTGGGTGCCGGTGATCGCGCACGCGGTCACCAACGGCGCGCTCGGCGTCTGGGTGGTCGCGACCGGCCACTGGGCATTCTGGTGATCCGGACGCCCCGCGTCGAACTCAGGCGGCGCCGCGAAAACGGCGCAGCCGCTGCGCCACCCGTCGCTTGACGACACGGCCGGCGCGCCACGCCCACGAGGCGCGCACCTGCACCAGCAACGCGGTCTTCCACACCGACCAGCGCAAGTAGAGACGCGCGAACCAGGGCAGCCGCATCAACGCGGGCTGGGTCAACGCGAACAGGTGGGCGACGACGGCGGTACCGACGAGCTTGGCGGCCAGGATCAGCAGCACGCCGAGCAGTGGGTGTCCCTGCCCGATCAGCCACAGCGCAGCCAGCTTGACCGGCAGCAGCGCCAGCGCGGGGAGGAAGAACACCACCAGCGCAGCATGCGGCGGCAGCGCGGCGATGCGGCGTTCCAGCCAGGCCAGCAGCGGCAGCCGCGAGATGCGGGCCATCAGCCGCTGCAGCGGCTCCCAGCCCCACTCCTCGAACAGGATGACCAGCGCGAGCAGCGCGCCGAAGGGGCGCTTGAGCCAGATCATCACGAGGACGGTCGGCGCTGCACGCTGGCTAGCCGATGCCGCGCGCCCGGTCCGCCTTGAACTGCGCGACGAACGCATCGAAGCGGCCGGCATCGAGCGCGTCGCGGATCTCGCGCATCAGGTTCAGGTAATAGTGCAGGTTGTGGATGCTGGCGAGCATCGGCGCCAGCATCTCGCCGCAGCGCTCCAGGTGGTGCAGGTAGGCGCGGCTGAAGCCGCCGGCGCAGGCCTGGCAGGTGCAGGTCGGATCGATCGGGTTTTCGTCGTTCTTGTAGCGCGCGTTGCGCAGCCGCAGGTCGCCGAAGCGGGTGAACAGGTGCCCGTTGCGCGCGTTGCGCGTCGGCATCACGCAGTCGAACATGTCGATGCCTGCGGCGACGCCGTCGACCAGGTCCTCGGGCGTGCCCACGCCCATCAGGTAGCGCGGCTTGTCGGCGGGCAGCTTCGGCGCGGTGTGCTGCAGCACGCGCAGCATGTCTTCCTTCGGCTCGCCGACGCTCAGTCCGCCGATCGCATAGCCGGGCAAGTCGAGCTCGATCAGGCTGGCCAGCGACTCGTCGCGCAGGTTCTCGAACATGCCGCCCTGCACGATGCCGAACAGCGCGTTCGGGTTCTCGCCGCGCGCGAATTCATCGACGCAGCGCCGCGCCCAGCGCGCGCTCAGTTCCATCGAGCGGCGTGCCTCGGATTCGGTGGTGATGTGGCCGGCGGTGTCGTACGGCGTGCACTCGTCGAACTGCATCACGATGTCGGAGTTCAGCGTGCGCTGGATCTGCATGCTGACCTCGGGCGTCATGAACAGCTTGTCGCCGTTGACCGGCGACGAGAACTTCACGCCTTCCTCGCTGATCTTGCGGGTGTCGCCGAGGCTCCAGACCTGGAAGCCGCCGCTGTCGGTCAGGATCGGCTTGCTCCAGCGTTCGAACTTGTGCAGACCGCCGAACTGCTGCAGCACGTCGAGGCCCGGCCGCATCCACAGGTGGAATGTGTTGCCGAGGATGATCTGTGCGCCCATTTCCTCGAGTGCGCTCGGCATCACGCCCTTGACGGTGCCGTAGGTGCCCACAGGCATGAAGATCGGTGTTTCAACGACGCCGTGGTTCAGCGTCATGCGGCCGCGGCGGGCCAGTCCCTGGGTGGTGAGCACGTTGAAGGTCAGCATCGGCCGATTGTCGCGTGCGGTGTCGTCGGCCCGTCCACGTGGATGGCCACGCAGGGCGGCGTTATCCTCGGCGCCGCACGCGCGCACTGCGCATGCATTCCTTCCTTTCGAACGCGCCCGACGCAGCCCACCCGCCCCATGCACCTGCCGCCGCTCCTCGCCTTGATGCGGCCGCACCAGTGGCTGAAGAACGTCTTCGTCTTCGCCGGGCTGGTGTTCAGCCAGTCGTGGCACGACGCCGAACGCGTCACGCTGGTGCTGTCGGCCTTCGGCGTGTTCTGCCTGTTCTCGAGCGCGGTCTACATCGTCAACGACTGGCGTGATCGCGACAGCGATGCGCTGCATCCGACCAAGCGCCTGCGGCCGCTGGCCAGCGGCGCGGTCGGCCCGGCGGCGGCCTTCACGCTGGCCGCACTGCTTTTGGTCGGCGGCGTCGTGCTCGCCAACGGCAACCGCACGCTGCTCGGGCTGGTCGGGCTCTACGTCGCCAGCAACGCGGCCTACTCGTGGCGGCTCAAGCAAGTGCCGGTGGTCGATGTGTTCATCATCGCGCTGGGTTTCATGCTGCGGCTGCTGGCCGGCACGGTCGGTGCCGGCATCCCGCCGTCGCGCTGGCTGATCCTGACCGGCATCTTCGCGGCGCTGTTCCTGGGTTTCTCGAAGCGCCGCGCCGAGACGTTTCACGCCGTGGCGAGCCAGCGCTCGGTGCTCGAACACTATCCGCCCGCGCTGCTCGATGTCTACGTCGCGGTGACGATGACCGCCACGCTGATGACCTACAGCCTGTTCGCGACCAGCCCCGAATCGCAGGCGCAGCACGGCGAGCGGCTGGTCTACACCGTGCCGATCGTCATCTTCGGCATGCTGCGCTATGCGTACCAGGTGCATCGCGGTCGCGGCGAGGACGTGGCAAGCGACCTGCTGCGCGACCCATGGATCGCCGCGGCGCTGGTCGCCTGGCTGCTGGTCTTCATCGCGCCCTCGCTGGCGGCGCTGAAATGAACCCGAACTCTTTGATTCCTTGCCTGCTGGTTGATGAGGCGCGCGATCACGCCGACGGCGTGCACTGCTCCGCGAATGTCACCCGGCCTGCGGCCTCCTTCTTTATTTCGCTGCGCAGCGCACGCCGCCGACGTGATCCGTCAGCACCGTGGCTGAGCGACGGATACAAGACGCCATCACCCGTGCCGGGGACGCTGGGTATCTCGCGCAGCGAAATAAAGGAGGAGGCGAAGCCGGGGGACATTCGCGGAGGGAGGTACCCAGTGTCTTCGGCACGCGCGCCCACCTCACACGCCCGCCCCAGAGGTCGTGGGTCGCGCCACGCGCGGCGGAGCCACTGAAATGAAACCCCCACGCTCACTGCGCTCGCTGCCCCCCGAGGGGGCGCTCAGTACCTTCGGAACGGCCGGGCGGTACTGAGATGACGAACACCGCTGCCCAGCCTCGCTCCCCGATGGCACCGCCGTCGCCAGCGCTGTCGCTGCCGCGCTGGCTGCTGATCGCGGGACTCGGCTCGCTGCTGCTGCGCGGCTGGCTGGCGCTGGCCTTGCCGATCACCGGCGACGAGGCCTATTTCTACTGGTGGGGCGTCTACCCGGACCTGGGTTACTACGACCACCCGCCGATGGTCGGCTGGCTGATCGCCGCGATGCGCGCGACGCTCGGCGACACGCTGTGGGCGATCCGGCTGCCGGTGCTGCTGCTGCCGATCGCGCTCGGCGGCCTGCTGTGGTGGGCGCTGGCTGCGATCGATCGCACCCGCGCCGCGTGGGCGGTGCTGCTGTTCTGGCTGGCGCCGATCAACTGGCTCAACGTGCTGATCACGACCGACACGCCGCTGATCTTCTGGTCGGTGGCCTCGGCCTGCTGCCTGCTGGTCGCCGAGCGGCGGCCGAAGCTCGACGCCCGCACCTGGGGCCTGTACGCGCTGTCCGGCGGGCTGCTCGGCGCGGCCTTGCTGTCGAAGTACTTCGCGGTGGTGCTGGGTTTCGCGTACTTCATCTACTTCGTGCTGTTCCGGCGCGACCGCCTCGCGGCGTTCGCGCTGCTGCTGTTGTGCGCGCTGCCGGGCCCGGCGATCAACATCGCGTGGAACATCGACCACTGCTGGTCGAACATCATGTTCAACCTGATCAACCGCAACGCCGGCGAGGTGTTCACCTGGAAGAAGCCCGCGACCTACGTCGGGATGATGGTCTACCTGGTGTCGCCGGTGGCCGCGTGGCTGAGCTGGAAACACCGCGCCGATCTGGGCATCGCATTCCGGGCGCATCGCCTGCTGGGCTGCCTGGTCGTCGTGCCGCTGCTGTTCTTCGCGCTGCTGTCGCTGAAGAAGATCATCGGTCTGCACTGGGTGATGTCGTTCTATCCGTTCGGCTTCGCCTTCATCGCGCTCGGCCTGCCCGTGCAGCGCCTGAAGGCCTGCGCCGTCGGGCTCGCGGTGCTGACCGGCCTGCACGTGGCCGCGGTCATCGGCGTGGCGGCGGTGCCGATGGAAAGCTGGAAGTCAACCTCGATCTACAAGGGCATCGTGCGCAGCGTGAAAACGACCGAGATGCTGAAACAGGTCGAGGCGCCCGGCGTGGTGCTGATGTCGAACGCCTACACGCCGGCGTCGACCTACGGCTACGCGATGCGCCAGTACATGCCGGTGTTCGGTCGCGGCAACTTCCACGCGCGGCAGGACGATCTGCTGGTCGACTACAGCGTCTACCAAGGCCGCACGATCCGCGTGATCCTGACCACCCGACCCCGGCTCGACGACTACCGCCCCTATTTCGAATCGGTCCGATTGCTGACCTACACGCAGAACCAGCTGGAGTTCTACGCGGTCGAGGGCCAGGGATTCAGGTACGAGGCCTACCGCGATGGCGTGCTGGCCGACATCCACCGCCGCTATTACCGCATCCCGGCGTGGCTGCCGCTGGCCGCCTGCCCGTTTTGCGAGCGGCTGTGCGGCAGCGCGCGCTGCCCGCTGCCCGATGCGCCGGTGCCGCTGAAGCCGGAGCCGAAGGACGAGCCCTGAACCTCAACCGCGCGCCGAACGCGCGTCGGGCAGGGCCGTCAGCAGCATCGCGTCGCCGTAGCTGAAGAAGCGGTAGCGCTGCGCGATCGCGTGGCGGTACAGCGCCATCACGTGCGCGTGGCCGGCCAGCGCGCTGACCAGCATCATCAGCGTGCTGCGCGGCAAGTGGAAATTGGTGACCAGCGCATCGACCACGCGAAAGTGAAAGCCCGGCGTGATGAAGATGTCGGTGTCGCCGACGCCCGCGCGCAATGAGCCGCCGCGCGCTGCCGATTCAAGCGCGCGCAAGCTCGTCGTGCCGACCGCGACGACGCGTCCGCCGCGCTCGCGCGTGCGGGCCACCGCATCGACCGTGTCGGCACCGACCTCGTACCACTCGCTGTGCATCCGGTGTTCGGCCAGGTTTTCGGTGCGCACCGGCTGGAACGTGCCGGCGCCGACATGCAGCGTGACGCGCGCCTGCTCGACGCCGCGCGCGGTCAGCGCATCGAGCAGCGCCTGATCGAAATGCAGGGCCGCCGTCGGCGCCGCGACCGCGCCGGGCTTGGATGCAAACACCGTCTGGTAGCGCCGCTCGTCGTCGGCATCGTCGGCGTGCGTGATGTAGGGCGGCAGCGGGACATGACCAAAGCGCTCCAGCAGCGCCTGCGGGTCGGACGGGAAACGCAGGTGGAACAGCGCGTCCTCGGGCCCGGCGCGGCCGAGCACCTCGGCATCGAAGCCGCTGGTGACCTCGGCGGACAGCGCCGCCTCCACACTGCGCGCGAAACGCACGCACTGGCCGCGCTTCGGCGACTTGCTGGCACGCAGGTGCATCAGCACCTCGTGGCCCGGCAGCACGCGTTCGACCAGCGCCTCGACGTGACCGCCGGTGGCCTTGACGCCGAGCAGCCGCGCCTTGATCACACGGGTGTCGTTGAAGACCAGCAGGTCGCCCGCGTTCAACAGCGACGGCAGCTCGCGGAACACCCGGTCGACCGGGGCGGGGCCGGTGCCATCGAGCAGCCGCGACGCGCTGCGCTCGGCCGCCGGGTGCTGAGCGATCAGTTCGGGCGGCAGGTCGAAATCGAAGTCGGAAAGCGTGTACGAAGCGGTCATGGGAAGGCCGAGGTGGGCCGCCGCCAACGCCGGTGTGGTGCTGCGACGGGCCCGGAACAGGCGGCCGGATTGTTCCACGCAGGGCGCGGCCCGGCGTCGGGCCTGCGGTCAGAATTCGCCCATGCCCACCCGTGCGCCGACCCCGACTGACGCCCGCGACACGGCCACGGCCAGCGCACCGGCCGCTCGAGCGAAGTCGGGCCCGCTGCGTGCGATGGAGAAACTCGGCCTGCGCCGCGACATCGACCTCGCACTGCACGTGCCGCTGCGCTACGAGGACGAGACCCGGCTGACACCGATCGCCGCGCTGCACGACGGGGTGGCGGCGCAGGTCGAAGGCGTGGTGCAGCGTTGCGAGATCCAGCTGCGCAACCGCCGGCAGTTGTTGGTAACGCTGGCCGACGCCGCCGGCGACACCTTGCTGCTGCGCTTCCTGCACTTCTATCCGTCGCACCAGAAGACGCTGGCCGAGGGCCGCCGCGTTCGCGCACGCGGCGAAGCGCGCGGCGGGTTCTTCGGGCTGGAGATGGTGCACCCGACGTTCAAGGCAGTCGACGGCGACAGCCCGCTGGCGACCGCGCTGACCCCGGTCTATCCGACCAGCGCGTCGCTGCCGCAGGCCTACCTGCGGCGCGCAGTGACATCGGCGCTGCAACGCGCCGATCTGTCCGAAACCGTGCCGGCCGAGTTGCTGCCGCGCGGCCTGGCCACGCTGCGCGAGGCGCTGCAGTGGCTGCATCACCCGCCGGCCGACGTGTCGCTGTCGGCGCTGGACGACCGTTCACACCCGGCCTGGCAACGACTGAAGTTCGAGGAGCTGCTGGCTCAGCAGCTGTCGCAATTGCAGGCCAAGCGCGAACGCGCGAAGCAGCATGCGCCTCGCTTCGCGGTCACCGCTGGCGGGCTGCACGAGCAGCTGCTCGCGGTGCTGCCGTTCGCGTTGACCGGTGCACAGCGCCGCGTCGTCGAGGAGATCGCGGCCGACCTGCAACGCGCTCGCATTGACCCAAGAGACAGCGACCGTGACCCGCACACCGCCGCCGCCGTGCCGATGCACCGCCTGCTGCAAGGCGACGTCGGTTCGGGCAAGACGGTGGTGGCAGCACTGGCGGCGGCCATCGCGATCCACAACGGCTGGCAGTGCGCGCTGATGGCGCCGACCGAGATCCTGGCCGACCAGCATTTCCGCAAGCTGGTCGGCTGGCTCGAACCGCTGGGCATCACCACCGCGTGGCTGACCGGCAGCCGCAAGGGCCGCAGCCGGCGCGAGATGCTGGAGCGCGTCGCCTCGGGTGAGGCCGGCCTGGTGATCGGCACCCACGCGGTGATCCAGGACGATGTGCAGTTCGCGAAGCTCGGCCTCGCCATCGTCGATGAACAGCACCGCTTCGGCGTCGCGCAGCGGCTGGCCCTGCGCAGCAAGCTGGAGCAGCGCGTGCACGAGGACACCGCCGGGCCGCCCCCAGGGGGCCTCACCCCCTCGGGGGGCGGCCACCGCTCGCGGGGGCCTGGGGGCACCCTGACTCCGCATCTGTTGATGATGAGCGCCACCCCCATCCCGCGCACGCTGGCGATGACGATGTACGCCGACCTCGACATCAGCACGATCGACGAGCTGCCGCCGGGCCGCACGCCGATCGTCACCAAGGTATTCGCCGACACCAAGCGCGACGCGGTGGTCGAGCGCATCCGCGACGAGGTGGCGCAGGGCAAGCAGGTCTACTGGGTCTGCCCGCTGATCGAGGAGACGGCCGAAGGCGACACCGCACCAGCCCAGGACGAAGGGCGTTCGGCGACACGACCGTTCGGCGAGCGCCCCGAGTTGCAGAACGTGATCGACACGCACCAGAAGCTGAGCGACGCGCTGCCCGGCCTGGGCGTCGGCCTGCTGCACGGCCGGATGAAGGCGGCTGACAAGGCCGCGACGATGGCTCGGTTCACCGCTGGCGAGTTGTCGGTGCTGGTCGCCACCACGGTGATCGAGGTCGGTGTCGACGTGCCGAACGCGAGCCTGATGGTCATCGAGCACGCCGAGCGCTTCGGGCTGAGCCAATTGCACCAGCTGCGCGGGCGCGTCGGACGCGGCTCGGTCGCCAGTGTGTGCGTGCTGCTGTATGCGGCTCCGCTGTCGATCACCGGCAAGGCACGCCTGAAGGCGATGGCCGAGACGACCGACGGCTTCGAGATCGCCCGGCGCGATCTGGCGATCCGCGGACCCGGCGAGTTTCTCGGTGCGCGTCAGTCGGGTGCCGCGCTGTTGCGCTTCGCCGACCTGAACGACGACCTGCCGCTGCTGCATGCGGCGCGCACGGCCGCCGACGCGATGCTCGAGCGCCATCCGGAGGCGGCCCGGCGTCAGGTGGTGCGGTGGCTCGGCAGCCGGGCCGACTACCTGAAGGCGTGAGGCGAAAAACGCGCGAGTTGGCTACATTGCCGGGGTCCCGCACCGCCGGCCGCACGCCAGCCCCACACCATGACCCTGACCGAACTCCGATACATCGTCGCCGTCGCCCGCGAGCGGCATTTCGGGCGCGCCGCCGAAGCCTGCTTCGTCTCGCAGCCGACGCTCAGCGTGGCCATCAAGAAGCTCGAGGAAGAACTCGACGTCAAGCTGTTCGAGCGCGGCAGCAGCGAGGTCAGCGTGACGCCGCTGGGCGGCGAGATCGTGCGGCAGGCACAGACGGTGATCGAGCAGGCCGCCGGCATCAAGGAGATCGCACGCCGCGGCAAGGACCCGGTGTCGGGCCCGCTGCGCCTGGGCGTGATCTACACGATCGGGCCCTACCTGCTGCCCGACCTGGTGCGACAGGCGATCGAGCTGGTGCCGCGGATGCCGCTGATGCTGCAAGAGAACTTCACCGTCAAGCTGCTGGACATGCTGCGCACGGGCGAACTCGATGCGGCGATCCTCGCCGAGCCGTTCCCCGACGCCGGGCTCGCCATCGCACCGCTGTACGACGAGCCGTTCATGGTCGCCGTGCCAAAGAAGCACCCGCTGGCACGGCGCAAGCGCATCAGCGCCGAGGAGCTGAAGAAGGAAACGATGCTGTTGCTGGGCACCGGGCACTGCTTTCGCGACCACGTGCTCGAGGTGTGTCCCGAGTACGCGCACTTTTCGAGCGACGCCGAAGGCATCCGCAAGAGCTTCGAAGGCTCGTCGCTCGAAACCATCAAGTACATGGTCGCCTCGGGCATGGGTGTCACGGTGGTGCCACAGCTCAGCGTGCCGGCCGACACCGACAAGCACATCACCTATGTGCCGTTCGCGCCGCCGGTGCCGACGCGGCGCGTCGTGCTGGCCTGGCGACGCACCTTCACGCGCTACGAGGCGATCGCCGCGCTGCGCAATGCGATCTACGCCTGTCCGCTGGCAGGCGTGACGCGCTTGTCCTGAGTCAAGCGCACGACGGGCCGCGTCGATAGACTTGAACCTCTGGTTTTTCAACCGAGCTGTTCACGACACGCAGGAGTTTCCGATGGTCAAGAAATCGAAATCGAGTACCGCGCCCGTCACCGTGGTCGCCGCCCCCAGCCGGATCAACATTGGCATCAGCGAGAAAGACCGCGCGGCGATCGCCGGCGGCTTGAGCCACCTGCTGGCCGACAGCTACACGCTGTACCTGACGACCCACAACTTCCACTGGAACGTCACCGGGCCAATGTTCAACACGCTGCACCTGATGTTCATGGGGCAGTACACCGAGTTGTGGAATGCGGTCGATCCGATCGCCGAGCGCATCCGGGCGCTCGGCCACCCGGCGCCAGGCTCCTACGCGCAATTCGGTGCGCTGACGTCGCTCAAGGACGCCCCGTCCACGCCGCCGAAGGCGCTGGAGATGGTGCGCATCCTGGTCGATGGCCATGAAGCGGTCGCCCGCACCGCACGCAGCATCTTCCCGCTGGCCGACAAGGCTGGTGACGAACCCACCGCCGACCTGCTGACGCAGCGCCTGACGGTGCACGAGCAGACCGCGTGGATGCTGCGCAGCCTGCTCGAAGACTGAGAAGTTCCCACCGCTCCAGCTGAGGGGTCACCATGCGCATCGCGATACTGACTTTCGACGGCTTCAACGAAATCGATGCCTTCGTGCCGCTCGGGCTGCTGAACCGGTTGAGCGCGCGCGGCTGGAAGGCCGAGATCACCGGCCCGACCTCGCACCTGACGTCGATGAACGGCGTGACGGTGCAGGCACAGCAGCCACTGGAGTTCGCCAACGAGGCGGACGCGGTGATCTTCGGCAGCGGCATCTACACCCGCGCGATCGCCGAGGACATCGGCAAGCGCGGTGCGCTGCTCGACCGGCTGCGTCTCGACCCGCTGCGCCAGCTGATCGGCGCCCAGTGCTCGGGCACCTTGATGATGGCGCGGCTGGGTTTGCTGGCCGACATGCCCGCCTGCACCGACTCGAACACCAAACCCTGGGTGATCGAAGCCGGTGTGCGCGTCGAGGAATCCCCGTTCCTTGCGCGCGGCTCGCTGGCCACGGCAGGCGGTTGCCTCGCGTCGCAATACCTGGCCGCCTGGATGATGGCTCGCGGCGCCGGCCTCGACGCGGCCGCGCAGGCGTTGCGTTACGCGGCGCCGGTCGGCGAGAAGGACGCCTACGTCGAGCGCGTGCTGGCGGTCATCCGCCCGTTCCTGCCCGACGCGGCGGGTTGATTCGACGCGACCCTCGGCCCTCCGGTTCGCCGAGGTTTTCGACCCGGCTCGTCCGTCAAGTTTTCTTCGATCATGCCGATGAACCGTTGTGTCGGCATTTCCACGACCCTTCACCGGGCCAGGGAAGCTGACAGCCATCGGCCGAAGAGAACCCGGAATCAACATGCCCGCATGCATCCACCGTGCTCACCACCCCCTGCACGCACGGCATTTGTGCCAGTTGGCGCTGTGCGTTGCACTGGCGGCCGCGATGCCGGCACGCGCAGCGAAGGATGACTTGACCAGTCTCGACCTGGGACAGTTGATGGAGCTCACGGTGGTGGGCGCCGCCAAGTACGAGCAGAAGCAGAACGAGGTCGCCGCTGCGGCCAGCATCATCACGCGCCAGGAAATACAGGCCTTCGGCTGGCGGACGTTGGGCCAGGCCCTGGCGAGCCTGCCCGGGGTCTACACCACCAACGATCGTCAGTACACCTACCTCGGTGCACGCGGCTTCGGACTGGCGGGTGACTACAACACCCGCGTGCTGGTGACCATCAACGGCAACCGGGCCAACGATCCGCTCTACGACGGAGCAGCATTCGGCCGGGACTTTCCGCTCGACATGGACCTGGTCGAGCGCATCGAATTCATCCCCGGGCCGGGTAGCGCCGTGTACGGCCAGAACGCGATGTTCGGCGTCGTGAACGTGGTCACCCGCGCCGGCCGCGATCTCGGCGGCACCGAACTCGCGGCGGCCTACCAGGGCCCGCAGTCGCTGCGCGAGGGACGCGCGAGCTGGGGCAAGGTGCTGGAAAACGGCCTGGACCTGCTGGTTTCGGTGTCAGCCATGCGCTCTGGAGGCACCAACAATTTTTATGACTTCGGTGCCACAGGCGTTTCCGGCGTGGCGTCCGGGCTCGACGGCGAGCGCAACCGACAGCTCTTCGCGCGCGCGGCTCACGGCCCGTGGTCGATGGAATTCGCGCATGGCAGTCGCCGCAAGGACGATCCGACCGCCGCCTATTTTTCGGATCCCCTGGCGCCCGGCCAGTATCAGAACGACGCCTACTCGCTGGCCCAGCTTCACTACCAGGACAAATTCGTCGATGACACCCTGCAGGTATCGGGACGCCTGTTCGGCGGCCAGCAGCGCTACCACTCCAAGTTCGTCTACGACGGCGTGCGAACGCCCGACAGGGGTGCGAGCGACTGGCACGGGGCCGAGCTGCGGCTGGTCTCGTCGGCGCTGACCGATCACAAAATCATGCTGGGGCTCGAATACCAGGACAACAACCGGATCGACCAGAGCGTGGCGGACCCCGCCAACTCCAGCCACAAGACGACCCTGTCTACCCCGGGCTACCGGGCCGGCCTGTACGTGCAGGACGAGTGGCATTTCGCCCATGCGTTGACAGCCACCGTGGGATTGCGTGCGGATCGCAACGATGTCACGGGCTCCTCCTTGAGCCCGCGCGCCGCGCTGATCTGGCAAGCCGCCCCGACGACGACGCTGAAGGCCCTGTATGGAAAAGCCCGTCGCGCGCCGAACGCCTACGAGAGCAAATATGCAGACGGCGTGTCGCAGGTCACCAATCCCTCGCTGAAAGACGAAGACATCCAGACCGTGGAATTCGTGGCGGATCACCGCGTGAATCGCGATCTGGCGGTGCGGGCGACGGTCTACCGATGGTCCTTGAAGAAGCTGATCTCGCTCGGCATCGATGCGGCCAGCGGGATGACGCAGTACCAATCGGGCAGCGACCTCAACGCCCACGGCCTGGAGTTGTCTGCAGACCAGACATGGGGGAGCGGCGCGCGACTGCGAGGCAACGTGTCGATTCAGCGCGTCGATGCCTCACACGGAGAAGACCCGCCGAATTCGCCCGACCTGCTGGCGCGGCTCAACTTCTCGACCCCCTTGCCGGTCGGCGGGCTGCGCATGGGATACGAGCTGCGCTTCGACTCCCGTCGTGACAGCGTCGCCGGCACGAAGCTCGGCGGCCAGGCACTCTCGAATCTGCATCTCAGCACCGCATCGCTGGCCCCGGGCCTGGAGGTGTCTCTCGACATCCAGAACCTGTTCGACAAGCGATATGCCCATCCTGCGGCCGACGGCAACTGGCAGAACGCCATCCAGCAGGACGGACGGCGTGCCGGCATCTGGCTGCGCTACCGGTACTGAAGGGAGATGAAGCGCATGTCACGTGTGGGTGCCCGCCTTGCAGTCATGGCGTCGCAGTGGCGCGCGGGGCTCGTCACTGGCGTGTGCGCCCTCGGATTGATCGTTCAGTGGGCCGCGCTCCCGATGCGCCTGGAGCAGCTTCTGCAGCTGCCGTTGGAAAACTTGCTTGAACTGAAAGTCGCGCCGATTCGGATGTCGCACATTGCCATCGTGCAGGTTGCGCACGCCGGTGGCCCGCCGGCCGTGGAGGGCGACGATGCGGCTTAGCACTCACCCCCTCCGGACCGCGCTGAGCCTGCTCGGCATGCTGTTGTTTGCCGCTGCGGCGCGCGGTGCCGACCTGCCCGAATACCGACTGAAGGCTGCCTTCCTCTACAACTTCGCGGTGTACACGGAATGGCCCGCCGAGGTGGGCAACAAGCTCAACCTGTGCGTCCTGGGCCAGGATCCGTTCGATGGAGAGCTCCAGCAGCTCAGCGGCAAGGTGATCGGCACACGCAGCATCGCCGTGCAGAACATGACCACGCGCAAGTCGATCACGGACTGCCAGCTGCTCTACATCGCGCCTTCGGCGATCGGCGAGCTGCCACTGGTACTCGGTGCCCTGAACGGACTGCGGGTGCTGGTCGTGACCGACAGCCCGGGCGCTGCGCGCGACGGTGCGGCCATCAACATGGCCGTGCAGAACTCGAAGATCCTGTTCGAGGTCAATCTGAAGGCCGTGCAGGACGCGCGCCTGACCTTGAGCTCCAAATTGCTGCGCCTGGCGAGGGAGATCTATCCATGACCCGGCGCCACCCTGGCTGCCAAGGCCAGGCAGGATTCGGACAGCCATGCACGCACGGCTGAGCAATCTCTCGATCCGGTTCCGGATCATCGCCGTGGCTGTGGCGACGACTGCGCTGGCCCTTCTGTCGGCGTCGACGATCTTCGCGGTCAACCAGACGACGGCGGCCAGGGAAGCGCTGGTGTCCTCGGCAACCTCACTGGCGCGGGTGTCGGCGATCAACGCAGCCGCTGCACTGGCGTTTCTCGACCAGTCGGCGGCCACCGAAATCGCTGCGGCGCTGACCAAGGAAGACGAGGTGCTGGCGGTCGATATCGACCTGGTCGACGGCACGCACTTCGCAGCCGCGCAGAGCACCAAGGCGGGAATGCAGGAACTGTTGGCGCGCATCGCGCACGGCAGTGTGCTGCATGAGTCTGAGGCGGCGGCGCTGAAGGACGGGGTTGCCGCATGGCACCGTTTCGAGGACGACCACCTGCTGCTCGTTCACCGCATCGAGGTCAATGGCAAGGCGGTGGGTCACCTCACGTTGATGGTCGCCAACGCACGGCTTCAGGCGCAGATCAACCGACAGCTCGGGTTTGCGGCGCTGGTATTCGCCGGCGCGCTGTACGTGGCCTATCTGCTGGCATCGCGGCTGCAGCGCATCATCTCCGAACCCCTGCTGAATCTGGCGCAGACCATGGCTGAGGTGTCGCGCCAGGGCGACTACGCGCTGCGTTCGCGCAAGACGACTGGCGCAGAAACCGGTGTCCTGATAGACGGCTTCAATGCCATGCTGGACCAGATTCAGAGCCGCGATGCGGCGCTGGCGCAGGCGGTGAGCGAGCTGAAGATCGCCAAGCAGCAGGCCGACACCGCGAACGAGGCCAAGTCACAGTTTCTCGCCACGATGACCCACGAAATACGCACACCGATGAACGGCGTGCTGGGCATGGCCGAGCTGCTGCTCAACACCGATCTGGCGCCCAACCAGCTGCATTACGCGCAGACCATCAGCCACTCGGGCCGGATCCTGCTGGCGATCATCAACGACGTGCTCGACTATTCCAAGATCGAGGCGGGCAAGCTGGTTCTGGAAGCCGTCGACTTCGATCTCGTGGAGAGCGTCGAGGAAGTCTCCGTGCTGTTGGCCGGGTCGGCACAAGGCAAGGGCCTGGAGCTCGTCACCCGGTTCGCTCCGGGGCTGCCAGCGATGGTGAGGGGAGACCCCGGCCGGCTGCAACAGGTGCTGCTCAACCTGGTCGGCAACGCCATCAAATTCACCTCGCGCGGTGACGTCGTGATCGCCGTCGACGCCGTGGCGACGAACGATCTGGGAGTGCAGCTGCGCTTCGAGGTGCGCGACACGGGTATCGGGCTCGAAACGAGCGCCCAGGACGGGATTTTCGACGCTTTCACCCAAGCCGACAGCTCGACCACGCGAAAGTTCGGCGGAACCGGCCTGGGATTGACGATCGCCAAGCGTCTGGTCCACCTGATGAAGGGCGGCATCGGCGTCGACAGCATCGGCGGACTGGGTTCGACCTTCTGGTTCACCGCCAGTTTCGCCAGCGCAACGACCGGCGAATCGCAACAGCCGACGCGCGAGACGCGAGGACGGCGGGTGCTGGTGGTCGACGACAACGCGGCCAGTCGGGACGCGTTGCGTGACCAGGTGATCGCCTGGGGCATCAGCGCCGACCGCGCAGGCGGAGCAGCGGAGGCGCTCGACATGCTGCGCGATGCCGCAGCCCGCGGCGCCCCTTACGACGTCGCGCTCATCGACATGCAAATGCCCCGCGTCAGCGGACTTCAGCTGGTGAGTCGGGTGCACGAGGGAGCCGACATCGCCGATGTCCGCATCGTCTTGATGGTCCCGGCCGACGTGGCGCCGGGACCGACCCAGCTCCAGGCCTGGGGCGTGCAGAAGGTTCTGACCAAACCAGCGCGACGCTCGCAGCTGCTGGACTGCCTGGCAGATGTTCAGGCAACGCGCAACGTACGGACGCCGTCGCTGCCCGCCACCGCCCGGGTAGAGCGACCGGCTCGCATCCTGGTCGCCGAAGACAACCCCGTGAACCAGCAGGTGGCGATGGGCATGCTCAAGTCGATGGGTTACGCGGTGGAGCTGGCCTCAAACGGACGCGCGGCGCTGGCTGCGTTCGAGGCGAACGACTACGACCTGATCCTGATGGACATGCAGATGCCCGAGATGGACGGCCTGGAGGCCACGCGCCGAATTCGCGCCCGGGAGCGCGAGTCGCCAGGCCGAGTCGCTGTGCCCATCATCGCGCTGACGGCCAATGCCCTTTCCGGCGATCGTCAACTTTGCCTTGCCGCCGGCATGACCGACTACCTGAGCAAGCCCATCACAGGCGCCGCCCTGCGAGAAACCCTCCAGCGTCACCTCGGGACGCTGGTGACCCAGCCCACCAAGCCCGGTCGCGGTGACCAAACGCCCGACACCGCCGTGTCTGTCTCGCACTTGGAATCCATAGCGACTGATGCTGCTGCGGCGCCAGCATTCGACCCGCAGCTTGTGGCAACACTGCCCATGGTGGTCGACGGCAGCCAGCCCGACTTCGGCCGTGAGCTGCTTGACCTGTATGTGCAGGACGCGAGTCGCTCGCTTGACGCCATCGACGCGGCAGCCCGTCGGGGCGACGCCCGGACGGTGTTGCGAATAGTCCATACGCTCAAGTCGTCCAGTGCATCGGTGGGAGCGCTGGCCTTGGCCGCAGTCGCAGAGCAGCATGAAAGCCTCCTTCGCGCTGGCAACGCGCCCACGCCCGAATGGCGGGCCGCGATGCGGGTGGAATACCGCCGGTTCGAAGCCGCGCTGCAGCATCACCGTCGATCAGCCTCCACGGAAGGAGCCGAGGCGGCATGAACGAGCACACGCCAAGAGCCAGGCTGCTGCTGGTCGACGATGACCTCATCCTGCGCGGCATGGCGACGCAGACCCTGCGCCATGCCGGCTTCGAGGTGACGGCAGCGGATTGCGGAGAAGAAGGGTTGCGCCTGTTCGCCGATGGCGAATTCGATCTGCTGTTGATCGACGTGATGATGCCCGGCCTCGACGGCTTTGAGGTCTGCGCACGCCTGCGTGAAACGGCACGCGGTGCAACGCTGCCGATCCTGATGCTGACCGGCTTGAACGACACGGAGTCCATCGAAACCGCGTTCCGTTGCGGCGCCACCGACTTTGTGACCAAGCCCATCAACTGGACCTTGCTCGGGCACCGGGTTCGCTACAGCCTGCGTGCCAGCGCAGCCGCAGAAGCGGCGGTGCGCAACAGCGAGCATCTGGCCAACGCGCAGCGGTTGGCCAACCTCGGAAGCTGGGAGTGGTCCATCGACACTGAAGAAATGACTTGCTCGCGGGAACTGCTGCGCATCCTGGGGCGGGAGGACTCGTCCTCACGCACCTTGACGGCGCAAGACCTGCTCGGTCACGTCTGCGAATCGGATCGCCACACCGTGCGACGAGCGCGGGACGCGGCGGCGCGCGAGGGCGAGGCCTATCAGCACACGTTCTCGATCGAGCGAGCCGATGGCCAGCGCCGGACGCTTCACGAACAGGCAGAAGTTCAGCGTGATGTTTCGGGCCGAATCGTGTCGGTGGACGCCGTCACGCAAGACATCACGGAACGGGTCGAGGCAGAGCAGCGAATCCATCAGCTGGCCTTCTATGACGAACTCACCGGGTTGGCGAATCGTCAGCTCTTCATCAACTTCGCGACGTCGGCGCTGGAGCGCGCGCGACGCAATCACGGCTTGTGCGCTGTGGTGCATGTCGACCTGGATCGATTCAAGAGCGTCAACGATGCCCTGGGCCAGGATGGCGGGAATGCCGTGCTGAGCACTCTCGCCAAGCGCCTGCAAGGAGGCATCCGACTGGCGGATGTGGCCTCCGTGAACGGACAGAGGTTCAGCTCCGAGGTGGTGGCGCGCGTCGGCGGAAATGCCTTCACCATCTTGCTCACGGACATCGCCAGCAACGAGCAGGCGGCCGTCGTCGTCGCGCGCCTGCTGGGCGCTGTGGCGCAGCCGATCGAGGTGGGTGAGCATTCGCTCTTGCTCACCGCCAGTGCGGGCATCTCTCTGTTCCCGCGCGACGCAGACGACGCGGCAGGCCTGGCTCAGAAGGCAGAGCAGGCCATGTACTCGGCCAAGAAAAGCGGCGCAGGCCAGCATCACTTCTTTGACGAGCAAATGAATGCATCGACCCGTCAGAAGCTGCTTCTGGGGAGCGATCTGCGTCATGCGATCCAGGCCGAGGAGTTGTGCCTGTTCGTTCAGCCGCAGATCAATGCCCTGACCGGCGCCATGATCGCGGCCGAAGTTCTGGTCCGCTGGCGCCATCCGACTCGCGGTCTGGTGCTGCCAGGCGAGTTCATTCCGCTGGCGGAAGAGCTGGGACTCATCGTGCGCCTGGGGGACTGGGTCGTGCAGACCGCTTGCCAGGCTCTTCAGCGTTGGGGTCAAGCCGGAATCGCAACGGTGCCGTTGGCAATCAACCTGTCCAGCCCCAGCTTCATGCAGCACGATCTGGTCGAGCGACTCGAGGATGTCGTTCAACGCTTCGGCATCGAAACCCGCCAGTTGACCCTGGAAATCACCGAGTCGGTGGCAATGACCGACATCGATCGCGCCGTGGCTCGCCTGCATGCATTGCGAGGCAAGGGGTTTCGCCTTTCACTCGACGATTTCGGAACCGGGTTCTGCTCGCTCAGCTATCTCAAGCGATTCCCAATTCACGAACTGAAGATCGACCGCGCCTTCGTTCGGGATGCGGCCAACGGTGGTGTCGACGCCGCCATTGCCTGCTCCATCATCGAACTGGGCAAACAGTTCAACTTGCACGTCATCGCCGAAGGCGTGGAGACCGCCGAGCAATCCGCATTCCTGGTGGAACGCGGCTGCACCGCGCATCAAGGATTCCTCTATGCGCGCCCCATGCCGCTCGAAGAGTTTGAAGCGCTGCTCATACGATCAAATTGTTCCCGCTTGTGAAGTCACATCCGCCGCGAGGCCAGACCGATTCCAGCCCGACCGGATAATTGAAGGTTTCCACGAGCCGCGTCCACCTCCGGGTGCGCGACGCCCCATGTCCACCGATCCCACTCCGTCCGCGCTCGACAAGGAAGTCCGGCGCCGCCGCACCTTCGCGATCATTTCGCACCCCGACGCCGGCAAGACCACGCTGACCGAGAAGCTCCTGCTGTTCTCCGGCGCGATCCAGATCGCCGGCAGCGTGAAGGCCCGCAAGGCGTCGCGCCATGCCACGTCCGACTGG